>NZ_JBSFYR010000002.1:119584-297169 GCF_053599875.1 Streptomyces sp. NPDC005151
CCGGGCGGTGGGGGCGCGGCGCCGGCGGCGGCCCGGGGGTGAGGCCGGGGGGGGGCGCCGGGCGGCCCCCGCCCTGCGCCCCGCGGCTCGCCTCCCTGCCCCTCGCCGCCGCCGTCAGCAGCCCGCTGCAGCGCTGCCGGGAGACTCTGCAGCCGCTGCTCGACGCCCGGCCGGGGCTGCCGCTGCACACCGAGGAGCGGATCAGCGAATGCGACTACGGCGACTGGGCGGGGCGCAAACTCGCGGAACTCACCGACGAGCCGCTGATGGCCGTCGTGCAGCAGCACCCCTCGGCCGCGGCCTTTCCCGGCGGTGAGTCGATGCGGGTGATGCAGGCGCGGGCCGTCGATGCCGTACGGGAGTGGAATGCCCGGATCGAGGCCGAGCACGGTGACGGCGCGGTGTACGTGATGTGCTCGCACGGCGACATCATCAAGTCCGTCGTCGCCGATGCGCTCGGGATGCATCTCGACCTCTTCCAGCGGATCCAGGCCGAACCCTGCTCGGTCACCGCGATCCGCTACACGCGGCTGCGGCCCTTCCTGCTGCGGCTCGGCGACACCGGGGACTTCGCGTCGCTGGAGCCGCGCGAGGAGAGCGCCGGCGCGGCCACGGATACGGAAGCAGGTACGGATGCGGTGGTCGGCGGCGGCGCTGGGGCGCCGTGATCGCTCCGCGCAGTAGGGTGGACGCGCCGTAGGCGCCCTTCCCTCCGGGACTCTCCCGGAACCCGGCCGCCCCTCATTTGCCGTCAATTCTCAAGGGAGACAGGACGTGTCCCGTCAGGTGTTCCTCTACGACCCCCCGGACCGTTTCGTGGCCGGTACGGTCGGGCAGCCTGGACGCCGTACGTTCTTCCTGCAGGCTTCCTCAGGCGGACGTGTCACCAGCGTGGCCCTGGAGAAGACCCAGGTCGCCGCGCTTGCCGAGCGGATCGACGAACTGCTCGACGAGGTCGTGCGGAGGACCGGCGGGAACTCGCCGGTGCCCGCAGTGGCCCCGATGGACGTCACCGACACCGCTCCGCTCGACGTGCCCGTCGAGGAGGAGTTCCGGGTCGGGACGATGGCTCTCGCCTGGGACGGCGAGGAACAGCGCATGATCGTCGAGGCGCAGGCCCTGGTCGAGCTGGACGCGGACTCCGACGACGATCTCGCGGAGGCCGAGGAACGGATGCTGCAGGACGAGGAGAACGGTCCGCCGATGCTCCGGGTCCGGCTCAGCGGCGCGCAGGCGCGCGCGTTCGCCAAGCGCGCCCTGGACGTCGTGAACGCCGGCCGTCCGCCTTGCCCGCTGTGCAGCCTGCCGCTCGACCCGGAAGGACACGTATGCCCGCGCCAGAACGGATACCGACGGGGAGCCTGACGGACACCCGGCTGATCACTCTGCTCACCGAGGGACAGCTCACTGTCCGCGGTCAGATCCGTGACGCGTCCAATGCGGTGCTCTACTGCACGGTCGCGTACGAGGGCGAGGAGCGCACCTGCGTATACAAGCCCGTCGCCGGGGAACAGCCGCTGTGGGACTTCCCCGACGGCACGCTCGCCGGGCGCGAGGTCGCCGCGTACGCGATCTCCGAGGTGACGGGGTGGGGGCTGGTGCCGCCGACCGTGCTGCGGGACGGGCCGTACGGGGAGGGGATGTGCCAGCTGTGGATCGAGGCGCCCTCGGAGGCAGCCCCGGACGGTGAGCCTCCGCTGCTGGCGCTCGTCGAGGACGAGGGGCCGGGGGACGGGTGGAAGGCCGTTGCCCAGGCCGAGGTGGGCGAGGGGAGGACGGCTCTGCTGGTGCACGCGGACGATCCGCGGCTGCGGCGGCTGGCGGTCCTCGACGCGGTGATCAACAACGCCGACCGGAAGGGCGGGCACCTGCTGCCGGCGCCGGACGGCCGGCTGTACGGCATCGACCACGGAGTGACGTTCAATGCGGACGACAAGCTGCGGACGCTGCTGTGGGGGTGGGCGGGGGAACCGCTGACGGCCGAGGCCGTCGATGTGCTGGACCGGCTGGCGGAAGAGCTGGCCCCGGGGACGGCGCTGGTCACCCGACTGGCGGAGCTGATCACTGCGGCGGAGATCGATGCGTTGCGGGGGCGGGTGGAGGCGCTGCGGGTGACGGGGCGGCACCCGGGGCCGAGTGGCGGGTGGCCCGCGATCCCCTGGCCACCGGTGTGACGGGCCGGGGGCCGTTTCCCCTGCCCGCTCCTCCCCGGACCCGGAGGCGCCGCCCCCCGACCTCCGCTTCTCAAGCGCCGGAGGGGCTGGTTTTCGGGGGCTCTGCCCCGGACCCCGTCCCGTGAAGGTCCGGGCGGAATCTTCCCGGCGGTGGGTGGCCGAAAATCGAGCCCGTCCGGCGTTGGAGAACGTCCTTGAGCCCGCCCGGCGTCGAGGGCGTCCTTACGGCTTCCCCCACGACAGGGAGTGGGCTCCCGACGCCCTGCGACTCCGCTTGCGGCGTTGTTGTCGGTCACCGACGCTCCGCGTCGACTCGGTCCTCCGCCTTGCCGTCGAAGCCGCATGACGCCGCTCGCTGATCCACTCCCCGTCGTGGGGGAGGCCGTTACGCCGTCCGAGGGGGCCTGCGGGCCTCGCACAGCCCGTCCGGCGACGGAGGGACCGGGGGCCCGGACAGAGCCACGGTTCCGGGACGCGGCGGGGTGGGGGAGCGAGCACCGCGGAAGCGCAAGACCGTCTCTCCGGCCAGGATCCCGTATCCGGTTCGTATCCGGAAGCGACGTCCGGTTACGCTCATGACATGTATGCCTGGCCCGCTTCTGAGGTCCCCGCCCTGCCTGGCAAGGGCCGCGACCTTCGGATCCACGACACCGCGACCGGCGGACGGATCACTCTTGACCCCGGTCCCGTCGCCCGCATCTACGTCTGCGGCATCACGCCGTACGACGCGACCCACATGGGTCATGCGGCGACCTACAACGCGTTCGACCTCGTTCAGCGCGTGTGGCTCGACACCAAGCGGCAGGTTCACTATGTCCAGAATGTGACCGACGTGGACGATCCGCTGCTGGAGCGGGCCGTGCGCGACGGTCAGGACTGGACCGAGCTCGCCGAGCGCGAGACGGCCCTCTTCCGCGAGGACATGACCGCCCTGCGCATGCTTCCGCCGAAGCACTACATCGGCGCGGTGGAGGCGATACCCGGCATCGTCCCGCTCGTCGAACGGCTCCGGGACGCCGGTGCCGCCTACGAACTCGACGGAGACGTGTACTTCTCCGTCGAGACCGACCCGCACTTCGGCGAGGTGTCCAACCTGGACGCCGAGGCGATGCGGCTGCTCTCCGCAGAGCGCGGGGGCGACCCGGAGCGCCCGGGGAAGAAGAACCCGCTCGACCCGATGCTCTGGATGGCCGCCCGCAAGGGTGAGCCGAGCTGGGACGGTGCCTCGCTCGGTGCCGGCCGGCCCGGCTGGCACATCGAGTGCGTGGCCATCGCCCTGGACCACCTCGGCATGGGCTTCGACGTCCAGGGAGGCGGGTCCGACCTCGCCTTCCCGCACCACGAGATGGGCGCCTCGCATGCCCAGGTGCTGACCGGCGAGCACCCGTTCGCCCAGGCGTACGTGCACGCCGGCATGGTCGCTCTGGACGGCGAGAAGATGTCCAAGTCCCGGGGCAACCTGGTCTTCGTGTCGGCGCTGCGCCGCGACGGCGTGGATCCGGCCGCGATCAGGCTGGCGCTGCTCTCGCACCACTACCGGTCGGACTGGGAGTGGACCGACCAGGTGCTCGCCGACGCCGTCGAGCGGCTCGCACGGTGGCGTTCCGCCGTCTCCCGGCCCGACGGACTGTCCGCCGACGCCCTCGTCGAAGAGGTCCGCGAGGCCCTCGCCGACGACCTGGACGCACCGGCCGCTCTGGCCGCCGTGGACCGCTGGGCCGAGCGCCAGAACGCCGAGGGCGGTACGGACGAGGGTGCACCGGGCCTCGTCTCGCGCACCGCCGACGCGCTGCTGGGTGTCGCGCTGTAACACCCTGTAACAACCCGTCTTTCTCCGCCTGTCGGCCGGCCTCGGACTTCTCCACGAAGTTCGGGGCCGGTTCCGTTTTGTCCATGGTCAAATGCTTGTAGCTGCGCTAAAAGCTCTCTATACAATCATCAACGCGCATCAGAGTGGTGGCAGTTGCAGCTTTGCTGGGACTGGTCGCCGTGTTTGCGGGACCCGGCAGCGCACAGGCCGAACCCGCCGCGCCCGAGGCCACGACGGTCGGCGATCTGAGCGGTTTCTCCGCCGACGGGTCCGTCTACCACCTCAGAGCCGGCTCCGCCGAGGCCCGGGTCAGCTTCGTCACCGACGAGACCTTCCGTATCGAACTCGCCCCGGACGGTACGTTCTCCGACCCGACCGGCGACGACATCGTCCTGCCGCAGGGCGCCCCGCCGCACACCCGGTGGAAGGAGAAGAGCGACCGGTACGAGCTGTCCACCGGCAGCGTCACGCTGCGCGCCTACAAGTCGCCGCTGCGCTTCGAGCTCCACCGGGCCGACGGCAGCCTCGTCTGGTCCGAGGCCAAGGGGCTGAGCTGGGACGGGAAGCGCACCACCCAGACGCTGGCCCGCGGCGCCGACGAGCAGTTCTACGGCGCCGGCATGCAGAACGGGCGCGGCAACACCTCGCACCGCGACAAGACCGTCGAGGTCGGCGTCGACTACAACTGGAACGACGGCGGTCACCCCAACTCCGTGCCGTTCTACCTCTCCTCCGCCGGGTACGGCGTACCCACCGAGACGGGATCTATCTGCCGAAGGGCACCTGGATCGACTACTGGAGCGGCCGCACCTACCAGGGGCCCACGACCGTCGACCACTACAGCGCCCCGCTCGACACCCTGCCGCCCTTCGTGAAGGCCGGAGCCAGTGTGACGATGTGGCCGGGCATCCGCTCGTACCAGGACCGGACCGCCGACTCCTCGCTGGCCTGGGACATCTACCCGCAGGGCGCGTCCTCCTTCACGCTGTACGAGGACGACGGTGTCACCCGGCAGCACCGCGACGGCAGGTACGCCACCCAGCGGGCGGACGTCGACGCACCCGTCCGGGGCGCGGGCGACATCACTGTGAACATCGCTGAGAGCAAGGGGGACTTCACCGGCAAGCAGAGCAGGCGGCCGTACGAGTTCAGCGTGCACACCGGGTCCGCGCCGAGCGCGGTGAAGCTCGACGGCAAGCTGCCCCGGCTGGGTTCCGCGGCCGCGTACAAGACCGCGAAGCAGGGCTGGTGGTACGACCGGGACGACCGCGGCGGAGTCGTGAAGATCAAGACCGCACCGCTCTCCACCGGCAAGAAGTTCAGCGTGAAGCTGGAGGACACCAGCGCCGTCGGCGGGAAGAACGCGGCCGCCACGGCTGTCGTCTCCGCGCCGGACGGGCAGGAGGTCGGGGCGGGCGTCGCGGGCACGGTGGCCGTCGACGTCACCGCGGGCAGCGCCGATGTGACGGACGCCGCGGTCAGCCTGGACGTCCCCGAGGGCTGGCAGGTCACCCCGGCGAATACCGTGGACCGGATCCCGGCGGGCACCACCCGGCGGGTCGAGGTGGCGGTCACCCCGGCGAAGGACGCCACGGCCGGCGAGGCCCCGATCACCGCGCTCGCCCTGAAGGTCACCGACACCAACGGATCCAAGACCGGTGACCACGGGGACTGGGCCGCGGCGCGCTTCAGCTGCTCCTGAGCGGCCGGCTGGGCAGTGGTGCGCCGGGCGGGTCGAGTGCCCGCCCGGCGCACTGCCGTCAGTCCTCCGATGAACCTTCGGAGTCGTTGTCGTCGTCGGAGGGTTGCTCCTGAGTGGGCTCACCAGAGGTTCCCGGTGGTGTCCCCGTCTCCGGCCGCGACGGCTTCGGCGGCCTGGTGCGGCCGCTCGACGTGTCGCGCAGATACGCGGCGTCGCCGCCCTCCGTCGCATGCCCGCCCGGCGCCTGGCCCGGTCCGGAGCCCGGGCCGATGTCCCGGTGCCGCAGATACCGCTCGAACTCCCGGGCGATGGCTTCGCCCGTCGCCTCGGGAAGCTCCGCGGTGTCCCGGGCCTCCTCCAGCGTCTGCACGTACTCCGCCACTTCGCTGTCCTCGGCGGCCAGTTGATCGACCCCGAGCTGCCAGGCCCGCGCGTCCTCGGGCAGCTCGCCCAGCGGGATGCGCAGTCCGAGCAGGTCCTCCAGGCGGTTCAGCAGTGCCATGGTGGCCTTCGGGTTGGGCGGTTGCGACACATAGTGCGGCACGGCCGCCCAGAGGCTCACCGCGGGCACACCCGCATGCGTGCACGCCTCCTGAAGGATGCCGACGATGCCCGTCGGTCCCTCGTACCGGGTCTCCTCCAGATCCATGGCCCGTGCCAGATCCGGGTCGGAGGTGACTCCGCTGACCGGCACCGGGCGGGTGTGCGGGGTGTCGCCGAGCAGCGCGCCCAGCACCACCACCATCTCGACGCCCAGCTCATGGGCGAAGCCCAGGATCTCGTTGCAGAACGAGCGCCAGCGCATCGACGGCTCGATACCGCGGACCAGGACGAGATCGCGGGGCTTGTCCCCGCCGATACGGACCACGGAGAGCCGCGTGGTGGGCCAGGTGATCTTGCGTACCCCGCCGTCCAGCCAGACCGTCGGCCGGTTGACCTGGAAGTCGTAGTAGTCCTCGGCGTCGAGCGCCGCGAACACCTCGCCCTTCCACTCCCGGTCCAGGTGCGCGACCGCTGTGGAGGCGGCGTCACCTGCGTCGTTCCACCCCTCGAACGCGGCCACCATGACCGGGTCGATCAGCTCGGGAACCCCCGCGAGCTCGATCACCCAGGCCTCCTTCCGAAGTTCCCTTGCGTACGCACCAACCTTACGGCGTCGGGGCTCCATCGCCGCAGCCCCTGTCCACTGCCGGGTGAACCTGGCCCCAGGGGGTGCATCACCGGCCCAACCAGGGCACCGGCCTCCGAATTCATCCGAGCTGTGTCCCGTCAATTTCGGCTCAACTCTGGACGTTGGTGCCTTCGTGACGCTATACATCGGATGACCAGAGCAGAGGTCCGATGTTATTCCCCTGGGGGCGCACATGAGTCAGACCGTCACGGACTTCGAGGTCCACGACATCCGTTTCCCGACCTCGGAGCAACTGGACGGCTCGGACGCCATGAACCCCGATCCCGACTACTCCGCCGCCTATGTCGTACTGCGTACAGATGCCCCGGACAGCTCGGACGACGACGGAGCCGCTATCGAGGGTCATGGCTTCTGCTTCACCATCGGGCGCGGCAACGAGGTGATGGCGGCCGCGATCGACGCGCTGCGCCCGTACGTGGTCGGCCGTCCGGCGCCCCGTACCGCCGCCGATCTCGGCGCGCTGTACCGCGAGCTCACCCATGACTCGCAATTGCGCTGGCTCGGCCCGGAGAAGGGCGTAATGCACATGGCGGCGGGCGCGGTCGTCAACGCCGCATGGGACCTGGCCGCGAGGCAGGCGGGCAGACCCGTCTGGCAGTTCCTCGCGGAAATGACTCCGGAGGAGCTCGTCTCCCTCGTCGATTTCCGCTATCTCACCGATGTCCTCACCCCGGACGAGGCCCTCGAGATCCTCCGGACGGCCGAACCGGGCCGCGCCGGGCGAGCCGAACGGCTGCGTGCCGAGGGCTACCCCGCGTACACCACGTCGCCCGGCTGGCTCGGCTACGCCGACGACAAGCTGGTCCGACTGGCGAAGGAGGCCGTCGCGGACGGCTTCACCCAGATCAAGCTGAAGGTCGGCGGAGACCTCGGCGACGACGTCCGCAGGCTCTCCCTGGCCCGCGAGGCCGTCGGACCGGACATCAGGATCGCCGTCGACGCCAACCAGCGGTGGGACGTCGCCGACGCGGTGGAGTGGCTGACCGCGCTCGCGCCGTTCGACCCGCACTGGATCGAGGAGCCGACCAGCCCCGACGACATCCTCGGGCACGCCGCAGTCCGGGCCGGGCAGCCGGTCAAGGTCGCCACCGGTGAACACGTCGCCAACCGCGTCGTGTTCAAGCAGCTGCTCCAGGCCGGCGCCGTCGACTTCGTCCAGATCGACGCGGCGCGCGTCGCGGGCGTCAACGAGAACCTGGCGATCCTGCTGCTCGCCGCCAAGTTCGGCGTACCGGTCTGCCCGCACGCGGGCGGCGTCGGACTGTGCGAGCTGGTGCAGCATCTGTCGATGTTCGACTACGTGGCGGTCTCCGGCAGCTGGGAGAACCGCGTGATCGAGTACGTCGACCACCTCCACGAACACTTCGCCGACCCCACCGTGATCGAAGGGGGCCGCTACGTCGCCCCGAGCTCCCCGGGCTTCTCCGCCCGGATGCTCCCCGACTCGATCGCCGCACACCGTTACCCGGAGGGCCCCGTATGGCAGGCCCGCCGCACGCCCGAGGAGGCCAACTGATGGCCGGAACAAGCGACTTCGAGGGGATGTCCGCCCTGGTGACGGGCGGTGCCTCCGGTATCGGAGCCGCCGTCGCGACACTGCTGCTGGAACGCGGCGCGCGCGTGGCTGTGCTCGACCGGGAGACCGCGGGCGCCCCCGAGGGCACCCTCGCCGTGAAGGCGGACGTCACCGACGACGACGCCGTGCGCGAGGCGGTGGACCGGGCAGCCGCCGAACTGGGCTCGCTGCACACCGTCGTGTCCAACGCGGGCATCGGCTCGATCGGCACCGTCGAGGACAACGCCGACGACGAGTGGACCCGGGTCCTGGACATCAATGTCCTCGGCATGGTCCGCACCGCCCGGCACGCCCTGCCCCATCTGCGGCGTGCGGCGGCCGACCGGCCCGGCGCCGTCTCGATCACCCACACCTGTTCCATCGCGGCGACCGCCGGACTGCCGCAGCGCGCCCTGTACAGCGCCAGCAAGGGCGCGGTGCTCTCGCTGACCCTCGCCATGGCCGCCGACCACGTCCGCGAAGGTGTACGCGTCAACTGCGTCAACCCCGGCACCGCGGACACCCCGTGGATCGGCCGGCTCCTCGGCCAGGCCGACGACCCGGCCGCCGAACGCGCTGCACTCGACGCCCGTCAGCCGCTGGGACGACTCGTGTCGGCCGACGAGGTCGCCGCCGCGATCGTCTACCTCGCCAGCCCCGCCGCCGCCTCCGTCACGGGCACGGCACTCGCGGTCGACGGCGGAATGCAGGGCCTGCGCCTGCGGCCCGCCGGCAACTGAACCACCCCACCGAACCCGAGCCGCACCATCCAACCGAGCACCGAGCCAGTACTCCACGAAGGACGGGACACCAATGAGAGTGCGTACGACGAGTGCGGCAGCCTGCGCCGTGCTGCTGGCCGTCACTGCCCTCGCGGGCTGCAACCGCGAGTCCACCGATGACGGCGCGGGCGCCGGGAAGGTCGGTATCGACCTGCCGCGCAGCGACAGCGACTTCTGGAACTCGTACCAGAACTACATCGAGAAGGGCGTCAAGGCGGGTGAGGTCAAGGCACTTCCGCTGACCAACTCGCAGAACGACATCGGCAAGCTCGTCGCCAATGTCCAGACGTTCACCGACCAGGGCGCCAAGGCCGTCGTGATGGCCCCGCAGGACACCGGCGCCATCGCCGAGTCGCTGAACTCGCTGAACGACAAGAAGATCCCGGTCATCAGCGTCGACACCCGCCCCGACAAGGGCAACGTCTACATGGTCGTCCGCGCCGACAACAAGGCGTACGGAACCAACGCCTGCAAGTACCTCGGCGAGCAGCTGAAGGGCAAGGGCAAGGTCGTCGAGTTCCAGGGCGACCTGTCCTCGATCAACGGCCGCGACCGGTCCGAGGCGTTCAAGGCCTGCATGGACAAGGACTACCCGGGCATCAAGGTCTTCGAGCTGGCCACCGACTGGAAGGGCGACGTCGCGTCCGCCAAGCTCCAGTCCACGCTCGCCGCGCACCCCGACATCAACGGAATCTACATGCAGGCCGGCGGTGTCTTCCTGCAGCCGACCCTCGCGCTGCTGGAGCAGAAGAAGCTGCTGAAGCCGGCCGGTACGGCGGGCCACATCACGATCATCTCCAACGACGGCATCCCGGAGGAGTTCGACGCCATCAGGGCGGGCAAGATCGACGCGACGATCTCACAGCCCGCCGACCTGTACGCGAAGTACGCGCTGTACTACGCCAAGGCGGCCCTGGACGGTAAGACCTTCAAGGAAGGCCCGACCGACCACGACTCGAACATCATCAAGATTCCCAATGGTTTCGAGGACCAGCTTCCCGCGCCCCTGGTGACCAAGGACAACGTGGACGACCCGAAACTGTGGGCCAATCAGCTAGAGAAGAAGAGCTAGCCGTGACTCCTCCCTCTCGTTGCCGAGAGGGCTTCCCTCTCGGCAACGAAGAGCCGAGACGCGGCCAAGCCCTGACCGCCGCCCGAGGGCAGGGCACCGACATCACTACAGCGCTTCGCTGAGAAGGGGTCTGATGGAAAAGGCACCACCTGCCGTACAGGCGGAAGGCGTCGTCAAACGCTTCGGGCCCACCGTGGCGCTCGACGGTGTGCAGCTCACCGTGCAGCCCGGGGAGTCCCATGCCCTCGTCGGCCGTAACGGCGCGGGCAAGTCCACGCTGGTCAGCGTCCTGACGGGGCTGCACAAGGCGGACGCGGGCACGGTCCGCTTCGGCGAGGAGCCCGCGCCCGCCTTCGGGGACACCACGGCCTGGCAGTCGAAGGTCGCCTGCGTCTACCAGAAGTCCATGGTCGTCCCCGATCTGACCGTCGCCGAGAACCTCTTCCTCGGCCGGCTGGACGACGAGTCGCGGTGGATCAGCTGGGGGAGACTCCGCAGGCGTGCGGAGCAGCTCCTCGCCGAGTACGGGGTCCAGGTCGACCCCAACACCCGGGCCAGGGATCTGGCCGTGGAGCAGCGGCAGTTCGTCGAGATCGCCCGGGCGCTGTCCTTCGGCGCCCGGCTGATCATCCTCGACGAACCGACCGCCCAGCTCGACGCCCGCGGCATCGGGCGGCTCTTCGACAAGCTCAGGGAGCTGCAGAGCCAGGGAGTGGCGTTCCTCTTCATCTCCCACCATCTGCAGGAGGTGTACGACCTGTGCACCGCGGTCACCGTCTACCGCGACGCCCGCCACGTCCTGACCGCCCCGGTCACCGACCTCACCAAGACCGAACTGGTCACGGCGATGACGGGCGAGAAGGGCAGCGGACCCGCCGCCTGGCACGCGGGCGGTGACAGGGCAGCGGTACGGGACGCGTCGGCGGAGCCCGTCCTGCGCACCGAAGGGCTTTCCCTGGAGGGCCAGTTCGAGCCGCTGGACCTCCAGGTCCGCCCCGGCGAGGTGCTCGGCCTCGCCGGATCCGCGGCCAGCGGCAACACCGCACTCGGTGAGGCGCTCGCCGGGATGCGGAAGGCCGGCGGCGGCACGGTCTACGTACACGGGAGGACGGTGCCGTCCGGCAGCGTGCCGCACGCGCTGGACGCCGGGATCGGATACATCCCCGAGGACCGACACGACCAGGGCCTCGTCCTGGGACGCAGCGTCGCCGAGAACGCCACCCTCACGGTCACCGACCAGCTCGGGCCGTGGGGGACCGTACTGCCGTCCCGCACCAGGGAGTTCGCACGGTCGATGATCGAGTCGCTGGATATCAAGACACAGGGACCCGAACAGCCCGTCGCCGGGCTGTCGGGCGGCAACCAGCAGAAGGTGGTGGTCGCCCGCGCACTGGCCCGCAAGCCGAGCGTGCTGGTCGCGGTCCGGCCCACCGCGGGTGTGGACGTCAAGTCCAAGGACTCGCTGCTCGGCGTCGTCCGGCGGGTCGCCGACGAGGGCAATGCCGCAGTCGTCGTCTCGGACGAGCTGGACGATCTGCGGGTCTGCGACCGGGTGCTCGCCCTGTTCCACGGGCGCGTGGTCGGGGCGTTCGGAAGCGGGTGGACCGACGGGGAACTCGTCGCCGCCATGGAAGGTGTGGGGGAAAGGGAATGACCGGCACGATACGGCCGTCGACGGCCGACGACATCAACGGGGGACTCAAGGGCGGGCTCGGCGACGACAGCCCGCTGAGCCGGCTCAAGCTGATCCGGTGGAGCGACTTCTCCCTGGTGCCGGTGATCCTGGTGCTGATGGTGATCGGCTTCATCGTCTCGCCGGTCTTCCTCACCTCCGACAACCTGATCAGCGTCGTCCAGCAGTCCTCCGAACTCAGCCTGCTGGTCCTCGGCCAGGCCCTGATCCTCATCTGCGGACGGATGGACCTGTCGCTGGAGTCGACGATCGGTATCGCGCCCGTCGTCGCCATGTGGCTGGTGCTGCCCACCGAGGGCGGCCGCTTCGCCGGCCTCGGCCTGCTGCCCACCTGGTCGGCGATCCCGCTCTGCCTGCTGGTGGGGCTCGCGATCGGCGCGATCAACGGCTTCCTGATGCTGAAGCTGCGGGTCAACGGCTTCATCGCCACGCTCGGCATGCTCACCATGCTGCGCGGACTCCACATCGGCATCACCGAGGGCAAGTCCATCACCGACGTCCCGGAGTCGTTCCGCTACCTCGGCAAGAGCGAGTGGCTCGGCGCACCGGCCGCGGTCTGGATCTGCCTGGTGCTCTTCGCGATCGGCGGTGCGGCGCTGGCCTGGCTGCGCCACGGGCGTTCGCTGTACGCGATCGGGGGCAACCCGGAAGCGGCACGGGCCGCGGGCATCCGGGTCGACCGGGTCACCTGGATCGTGCTTGCCATCGGCGGTCTGCTGGCGGCCTTCGCGGGCATCCTCTACACCGGCCACTACGGGGCGGTCGCCGCGACGCAGGGCAACGGCTGGATCTTCCAGGTGTTCGCCGCGGCGGTCATCGGCGGCATCAGCCTCAAGGGTGGCCGTGGCACGCTGTTCGGTGCGCTGACCGGCGTACTGACGCTGCAGCTGGTGGTCAATGTGATGACCCTCGGCGGCGTCCCCGCGCTGTGGAACCAGTTCCTCAACGGCGCGATCATCATCGTCGCCCTGGTCATCTCGCGCTTCGCGAGCGGCGAGAAGCAGGACTGAGACCGGCCGGCAAATGGGGGGCGGCGTCGCGGGGCTGGGCACGCACATCTGCCGCGTTGTCGTCAATCACCATGGCTCCGCCATGTCTCAATCCTCCGCCTTGCAGCTGCACGCACGCAGCCCCGCTCCTTCTCCCACCCCCCATTTGCCGGCCGGTCTGAACCGGGGTCCGTACGGGCCGGTGCGCGGAACCCTCCGCGCACCGGCCCGTACACATGTCACAGCGTCGACCTCAGCCACTGCTCCACGCTCGCCACATGCACCGTCGCCCAGGCCCGCGCAGCCTCCGCATCCCGGTCCCGCAGCGCCGACACGATCGCCCGGTGCTCGTGCAGCGTCCGGCTGACCGCGTCCTCCTGCGTCAGTCCGCGCCAGACACGGGCCCGCGTCGTCGGCCCGGAGAGACCGTCGAGCAGCGAGCAGAGCACCGAATTACCGGACGACTGCACGATGCCGCGGTGGAACTCCAGGTCGCAGGCGACCAGTTCCTCCACCGACGGCTGCGCGCCCAGCGCGTCCAGCTGGGAGCTCAGCACATCCAGCTGCGCCTCGCTGATCCGCGTCGCCGCCATCGCCGTCGCGGCGGGCTCCAGGATCCGGCGGACCGCCAGGAACTCCAGCACCGTGTCGTCGCGGTGGAAGTCCACGACGAAGCTCAGCGCCTCCAGCAGCAGCTGCGGGTCGAGGCTGGTGACGTACGTGCCGTCGCCCTGCCGGACGTCGAGGATGCGGATCAGCGACAGGGCGCGGACGGCCTCCCGCAGCGAGTTGCGGGAGAGCCCGAGTTCCGCCGCGAGTTCGCTCTCCTTGGGCAGCCGGTCGCCTGGCCGTAGCGCACCCGAGACGATCATTTCCTTGATCTTCTCGATCGCCTCGTCGGTGACAGCCATGACGGTCCTCCTGGATTCGGACGGGATCAGACCCCGGCACAAGACATCCGATGTATCCCTTCATTATGGGGGTACACAACTGCTGGGCGGGCAAGTCGTTTTGGCGCAGTTGGGCACGTTTGAGTGAACGGCGTGACGATCTGCTGGTGTGCCTGGTGGGGTGTGCGTAGCGTGGTCGGTGCGATCTGGGACGCCGGGTGTGGTGTCAGCAGTCGGGGCCCCCGTGTCACCAGCGAGATGGTTCGGGGCCTCCCCGTCGCCTTTGGCCTCACCCATATGGCCAGGTCGTGAGGGATTCCGCCCGTCTGGGAGGGACCGCATACGGGATATGCGTCGCCGCCCAGGACGAGAAAGCGGAGGACCAGTGCGCCCAAGACCGTTCGGGGCGTGCCAGTGAGACAGGACTCACTCCTGCTCACTGTTCAGGAACGGTCGGATCAGACGGAAGAACCCCGTCTGCCGGAGGAGGCGATCGATCGCTCACTTCCAGAGCGTCGAGGGAGCCTCGCGCCGTACCACCGGAGCGACTTCCTCCGCGAAGCGCTGCAGCGTCTCGATCTGTTCGGGGTGGCTCAGCCCGAACCCGCTCGATCTGGCCGCGGGAGATCTGGCCGAGCGTCGCGAAGTCCTCGGCGACCCGCACCGGACAGCGGTATGGCACGTCCACCGGCCGCCCCAGGTCACAGCGGGTACGCGGGCGGGGGCGGCTCCCCCCGTGGGAACCGCCCCCGCCCGTGCGTGCGTGCGTCAGCCGGTGCCGGTCAGCCCTTGTCGGCCAGCATTCCCTCGACCCTGGTCCGGATCTCGTCCGTGGCCAGGCCCCGGATCGTCAGCGTCGTGCGGCGGCGCAGCACGTCGTCGGCCGTCTCCGCCCACTCGTGGTCACGCGCGTAGGCGACCTGTGCCCAGATCTCCGGCGCGTCCGGGTGGATGCGCTCGCCCAGCGCCGGGTTCTCGTTCGCCAGCCGCGCGATGTCGAAGGAGAGCGAGCCGTAGTGCGTGGCGAGGTGCCGGGCGGTGTCGGCGGACATCCGCGGTCCGGGCGTTCCGCCGTCGATCAGCAGCCGGTGCGCGACCGCGTTCGGGTTGGCGATACCGGGCAGCGGGAGCTTCTTCGGCAGATGCGCCATGGGCTCCATGTCATCGGCCAGCGGGTGCCCGGGGAGCGCGGCCAGCTTGTTCATCACCGTACGGCCGATGTGGCGGAACGTCGTCCACTTGCCGCCCGCGACCGACAGCATCCCGCCGCGGCCCTCCGTCACGACCGTCTCGCGCTTGGCCTTGGAGGTGTCGCCGGGACCGCCCGGCAGCACCCGCAGGCCTGCGAAGGAGTACGTGATCAGATCGCGCGACAGCTGCTGGTCCTTGATCGAGAACGCCGCCTCGTCCAGGATCTGCGCGGTGTCCTTCTCGTTGACCGCGACGTCCGCCGGATCGCCCTCGTACTCCTCGTCCGTCGTACCGAGCAGCAGCATGTCCTCCCAGGGCAGGGCGAACGTGATGCGGTACTTGTCGATCGGGGTGGCGAGCGCGGCCTTCCAGGGGCGGGTGCGCTTCAGGACGAGGTGCGCGCCCTTGGACAGACGTATCGAAGGCGCCGCGTTCGGGTCCTCCATCTTCCGCAGGTGGTCGACCCACGGGCCGGTGGCGTTCAGCACGAGCCGGGCGGTGACGCCGAACTCCGTGCCGTCCGTACGGTCCTCCAGGTCGGCGCCCGTCACCCGGCCCTTGGTGAACCGCAGCCCGGTCACCGCGGCGTGGTTGAGGACGACCGCGCCCGCGTCGACGGCCGCGCGGACCGTCATCAGTGCCATCCGGGCGTCGTTCATCTGGTCGTCGCCGTAGACCGCGACCGCCTTCAGATTGTCCGTACGCAGCTCCGGCACATCGCGCTGCGCCTTCGCCGGGCTGATCACATGGCCGACGCCGTCACCGAACGCGGACAGCGCCGAGTACGCGAACACACCCGCACCCAGCTTGGCCGCGCCGTGCGGTCCGCCCTTGTAGACGGGCAGGTAGAAGGTGAGCGGGTTGGCCAGGTGCGGGGCCACCTGACGGGACACCGCACGTCGCTCGAAGTGGTTCTCCGCGACCAGCTTCACCGCGCCGGTCTGCAGGTAGCGCAGGCCGCCGTGGAGCAGCTTGGAGGAGGCGGAGGAGGTGGCGCCGGCGAAGTCGCCGGCGTCCACCAGGGCCACCCGCAGCCCGGACTGCGCGGCGTGCCAGGCGGTGGAGATGCCCAGGATGCCGCCACCGATCACCAGGAGGTCGTACGTCGCCTTGGAGAGCTGCTCCCGAGTCTCGGCGCGGCTCGGAAGGGAGCCGGAGGCCGGGTGCGTCCCGAGGGCCGGGACGCTCTGCAGGGTGGTCATGTCGATTACTCCTCGTCTTCGATCCAGCCCATGGTCCGTTCCACGGCCTTGAGCCAGCTCTTGTACTCGCGTGCGCGGGTGTCCGCGTCCATGCGGGGGGTCCACTCGGCGGCCCGGCGCCAGTTGGCGCGCAGCGCGTCGGTGTCCGGCCAGAAGCCGACGGCGAGACCGGCGGCGTAGGCGGCGCCGAGGCAGGTCGTCTCGGCGACCATGGGCCGCACCACGGGCGCGTCCAGGAAGTCGGCGAGCGTCTGCATCAGCAAGTTGTTGGAGGTCATACCGCCGTCGACCTTGAGGGCGGCCAGCTCGACACCGGAGTCCTTGGTCATGGCGTCGGTGATCTCGCGGGTCTGCCAGGCGGTGGCCTCGAGGACGGCACGGGCGATGTGCGCCTTGGTGACGTACCTGGTGAGTCCGGTGATGACACCGCGGGCGTCGGAGCGCCAGTACGGGGCGAAGAGACCGGAGAAGGCGGGCACGAAGTACGCGCCGCCGTTGTCCTCGACCGACGAGGCCAGCGTCTCGATCTCGGCGGCGGACTTGATCAGACCCATCTGGTCGCGCATCCACTGCACGAGCGAACCGGTGACGGCGATGGAGCCTTCCAGGGCGTAGACCGGCTTCTGG
This sequence comes from Streptomyces sp. NPDC005151, assembly GCF_053599875.1. Classification (NCBI taxonomy): domain Bacteria; kingdom Bacillati; phylum Actinomycetota; class Actinomycetes; order Kitasatosporales; family Streptomycetaceae; genus Streptomyces; species Streptomyces sp. NPDC005151. The sequence goes on from NZ_JBSFYR010000002.1 coordinate 136,464, forward strand.
TCGCCGATCCGGTACCCGACGGTCGTCAGCAGTCCGTTGTACGAGTTGACGGGCGTTTCGCCGGTGTTCATGAGCATGAAGGTGCCCGTGCCGTACGTGGACTTGGCCTCGCCCTCGGAGAAGCAGGTCTGGCCGAAGAGGGCCGCCTGCTGGTCGCCGAGCGCGGACGCGACCGGGACGCCGGCCAGGACGCCGTCCTTGGCGACGCCGTACACCTCGGCGGAGGACCGGATCTCCGGCAGCACGGCGGCGGGGATCTCCATCGACTGGAGGATCCGCTGGTCCCACGTCAACTCGTTCAGGTTCATCAGGAGGGTGCGCGAGGCGTTCGTGACGTCGGTGACGTGCACGCCGCCGTCGGCGCCGCCGGTCAGGTTCCAGATGACCCAGGAGTCCATGGTGCCGAAGAGGATGTCGCCGCGCTCGGCGCGCTCGCGCAGTCCCTCGACGTTGTCGAGCAGCCAGCGGACCTTGGGTCCGGAGAAGTACGAGGCAAGCGGCAGCCCGGTCTCGCGGCGGAACCGGTCCTGGCCGACATTGCGGCCGAGCTCCTTGCAGAGCGCGTCGGTGCGGGTGTCCTGCCAGACGATCGCGTTGTGGACGGGCTCACCGGTGTTCTTGTCCCAGAGCACCGTGGTCTCGCGCTGGTTGGTGATGCCGATCGCCTTGACGTCGGCGGCGCTGATGCCCGCCTTGACGATGGCGCCGGCGACGACCTCCTGGACGTTCTCCCAGATCTCGGTCGCGTTGTGCTCGACCCAGCCGGGCTTCGGGAAGATCTGATCGTGCTCCTTCTGGTCGACGGAGACGATCCGGCCGTCCTTGTCGAAGACGATGCAGCGGCTGGAGGTGGTGCCCTGGTCGATGGCCGCGATGAACGGGCCGGTGGTGTGTGCGTCGGTCACGGTGTGCTCCTGGAGGTCTGTGAGATCTGAGGGTTACGGCTCTGAGCTCTACGGCTCACGCGAAGGCGACGTTGTAGAGCCCGCCCGCGATCGCACCGCCGATGAGGGGGCCGACGACCGGGATCCAGGCGTAGCCCCAGTCGGAACCGCCCTTGTTCGGCAGCGGCAGCAGCGCGTGCACGATACGCGGCCCGAGGTCGCGAACCGGGTTGATTGCGTAACCGGTCGGGCCGCCGAGCGAGAGACCGATGGCGACGACGACCAGGGAGGTGATCAGCGCGCCGAGCGTGCCGAGGCCGTCACCGTTGTTGTTCAGACCCTGCGTGAGGATCGCCAGGACCAGCACGACGGTGGCGATGACTTCGGTGATCACGTTCTGGACGGCGTTCCGGATCTCCGGGCCCGTCGAGAAGATGCCCAGCACCGGGCCGGCCTTCGGGGCGGCGGCCTGGTCGACCATGCCCTCTTCACTCGGCTGGCTGTACAGGGTCGCCGGGTCGGTCAGATGGGCCCGGAACTGCCCGTAGTACGTCAGCCAGACCAGCACCGCGCCGATCATCGCGCCGAGCAGCTGGGAGCCGAGGTACAGCGGCACGTCGCTCCACTCGGTGCTGCCCTTGATCGCAAGGCCGATGGTGACCGCGGGGTTGAGGTGTGCCCCCGACACCCCGCCGGCCAGATACGCGGCGGTCAGCACCGCGAAGCCCCATCCGAAGGTGATGGCGAGCCAGCCGGCGTTCTGTGCCTTGGAGTGCTTGAGAGTGACGGCGGCACAGACACCGCCGCCGAGCAGGATGAGTACGGCGGTACCGATGGTCTCGCCGATAAAGATGTCGGAGCTGGACACCCGTGACTCCTTTGTCCTTCGTCCAGGGAAGCCGAACCCCGGGTCCCTCCGGTGGTCCGTGCCCTCAGATGAGGGCTTGACCGGCCGTTGGCACTGTCACACCTTAGCGTGTATTGCCGTTAGGCGTTCGACAATGCCGACCGATGAACGGCAGTGTTTCCCCCTGGTGAATGAAGCGTCAAGAGTTCCTGGGCCCTTGATCCGATCGTTACCGATGATCCGCCAGTACGGTCAGAAGCGCCCGGCGCCGAGATCCCGGGAAACCGCCCGGGCGCAGTCCCGTACTGCCGCGACCAGCTCCGGACGGAGCTCGCCCCCGGAGCAGACGCGTTCCACTGCTCCGGTCACGGCAACCGCGCCGACCGGCATCCGGCGCCGGTCGTGGATCGGTGCGGCCACCGCGGCCACCCCCTCCCACGTCTCCTCCACGTCGTCCGCCCAGCCGCGCGCCCGGGTCAGCGAGAGCACCGACTCGAACTCCTCCAGGTCGGTGACGGTGCGTGGGGTGAAAGGCTGCCGCTCGGCCTCGACCGCCTCGGTGTGCGCCACCGGGTCGTACGCCGCGAGCACCTTGCCCAGCGCGGTGGAGTGCAGCGGCTGCATGGCCCCGACCTCCAGGACCTGCCTGCTGTCGTCGGGGCGGAAGACGTGGTGCACGATCAGGACGCCCTGCTGGTGCAGGACCCCCAGGTGGGCACTCTCGCCGCTGGAGCGGGCCAGGTCGTCCGTCCAGACCAGGGCGCGCGCCCGCAGCTCGTGGACGTCCAGATAGCTGTTGCCCAGGCGCAGCAGCTCGGCGCCCAGCTGATAGCGCCCCGAAGCCGTGTCCTGCTCCACGAAGCCCTCGTGCTGCAGCGTGCGCAGAATGCCGTGCGCGGTGCCCTTGGCCAGGCCCAGGGAGGAGGCGATGTCGGACAGCCCCAGCCGTCGATCGCCGCCCGTCAGCAGACGCAGCATTGCCGCCGCCCGTTCGAGCGACTGGATGTTCTTGGCCATGGCGCCGTACTCCTCCACTATGGTTCGACAATGCTGAACACTATCGGTCGATGCCGACCAATGCTCGATCGTGCGGCGATCCTGCTCCGCCGTACCGACCCGGACATTCCTCCGCACAGCATGCCGTCCGTTCCGTGGGACACAGTGACGGTCGAAGGCGGCGCCCGGCTACCCTGACGGGGTGCGGCCTCCACCGAAGCCGCAAAGCCGACAGCCGTCGCATCCCTGGGAGTACATCCATGGCCCCGTCGCCGACCTCTTCCGCCGACAGCCGGAACCGAGCCGAAGCCCTCCGCGAGGCACTCGCCACCCGCGTGGTGGTGGCCGACGGTGCCATGGGCACCATGCTCCAGGCACAGGACCCCACCCTTGAGGACTTCCAGCACCTCGAGGGCTGCAACGAGATCCTCAACGTCACCCGCCCGGACATCGTGCGCTCGGTGCACGAGGAGTACTTCGCGGTTGGGGTGGACTGCGTCGAGACGAACACCTTCGGTGCCAACCTCGCCGCCCTCGGCGAGTACGACATTCCCGAGCGGGTCTACGAACTCTCCGAGTCCGGCGCGCGCATCGCCCGTGAGGTCGCCGACGAGTTCACCGCCTCCACCGGACAGCAGCGCTGGGTCCTCGGCTCCATGGGCCCGGGCACGAAGCTGCCGACGCTGGGCCACGCCTCGTACGACAAGCTCCGCGACGCGTATCAGCGCAACGCCGAGGGCATGATCGCCGGTGGCGCCGACGCCCTCCTGGTGGAGACCACCCAGGACCTGCTGCAGACCAAGGCATCGATCATCGGCGCCCGCCGCGCCCTGGAGGCCACCGGCGCCAACCTGCCGGTGATCTGTTCCGTAACCGTCGAGACGACCGGCACGATGCTGCTCGGCTCCGAGATCGGCGCGGCACTCACCGCCCTGGAACCCCTCGGCATCGACCTCATCGGCCTGAACTGCGCCACCGGCCCCGCCGAGATGAGCGAGCACCTGCGCTACCTCGCCCGCCACTCGCGCGTCCCGCTCTCCTGCATGCCCAACGCCGGCCTCCCGGTCCTCGGCAAGGACGGCGCGCACTACCCACTGTCCCCGGCCGAGCTGGCCGACGCCCAGGAGACCTTCGTCCGCGAGTACGGCCTCTCGCTGGTCGGAGGCTGCTGCGGTACGACTCCGGAGCACCTGCGCCAGGTCGTCGAACGCGTCCGCGGCGTCGCCCTCACCCCCCGCGACCCGCGCCCCGAGCCCGGCGCCGCCTCGCTGTACCAGACCGTCCCGTTCCGCCAGGACACCTCGTACCTCGCCATCGGCGAGCGTACGAACGCCAACGGATCCAAGAAGTTCCGCGAGGCCATGCTGGAGGCCCGCTGGGACGACTGCGTGGAGATGGCGCGCGAACAGATCCGTGAGGGCGCGCACATGCTCGACCTCTGCGTCGACTACGTCGGCCGGGACGGTGTCGCGGACATGGAGGAGCTGGCCGGACGCTTCGCCACCGCCTCCACGCTCCCGATCGTGCTCGACTCCACCGAGCTGCCGGTCCTGCGGGCCGGCCTGGAGAAGCTCGGCGGCCGGGCCGTCCTCAACTCCATCAACTACGAGGACGGCGACGGACCCGAGTCGCGCTTCGCCAAGGTCACCCAGCTGGCCGCCGAGCACGGCGCCGCGCTGATCGCCCTGACCATCGACGAGGAGGGCCAGGCCCGCACCGTCGAGCACAAGGTCGCCGTCGCCGAGCGGCTGATCGAGGACCTGACCGGCAACTGGGGCATCCATGAGTCGGACATCCTCATCGACACCCTGACCTTCACCATCTGCACCGGCCAGGAGGAGTCCCGGGGCGACGGCGTAGCCACCATCGGCGCCATCCGCGAACTGAAGCGGCGCCATCCCGAGGTCCAGACCACACTCGGCCTGTCGAACATCTCCTTCGGTCTCAACCCGGCCGCCCGGGTCGTCCTGAACTCCGTCTTCCTCGACGAGTGCGTCAAGGCCGGTCTCGACTCCGCCATCGTGCACGCCTCGAAGATCCTGCCGATCGCGCGCCTGGAGGAGGAGCAGGTCAAGGTCGCACTCGACCTCATCTACGACCGTCGCGCCGAAGGCTACGACCCGCTGCAGCGGCTCATGGAGCTCTTCGAGGGCGTCAACATGAAGTCGATGAAGGCCGGCAAGGCCGAGGAGCTCCTCGCGCTGCCGCTCGACGAGCGCCTCCAGCGCCGCATCATCGACGGGGAGAAAAACGGCCTGGAGACCGACCTCGACGAGGCACTGCAGACCCGTCCGGCTCTCGACATCGTCAACGACACGCTGCTCGAAGGCATGAAGGTCGTCGGCGAGCTGTTCGGCTCCGGTCAGATGCAGCTGCCGTTCGTGCTCCAGTCCGCCGAGGTCATGAAGTCCGCCGTGGCCTACCTGGAACCGCACATGGAGAAGTCCGACGCGGAGGGCAAGGGCACGATCGTGCTGGCCACCGTCCGCGGCGACGTCCACGACATCGGCAAGAACCTCGTCGACATCATCCTGTCCAACAACGGCTTCAACGTCGTCAACATCGGCATCAAGCAGCCGGTCTCCGCGATCCTGGAAGCCGCGGAGGAGCACCGCGCCGATGTCATCGGGATGTCCGGCCTCCTGGTGAAGTCCACTGTGATCATGAAGGAGAACCTGGAGGAGCTGAACCAGCGCAAGCTGGCTGCCCAATATCCGGTGATCCTCGGCGGCGCGGCTCTCACCAGGGCCTATGTCGAGCAGGACCTCCACGAGATCTACGAGGGCGAGGTCCGCTACGCCCGCGACGCGTTCGAGGGACTGCGCCTGATGGACGCCCTGGTCGCGGTCAAGCGCGGCGTCCCCGGCGCCGCCCTCCCCGAGCTCAAGCAGCGCCGCGTCCCCAAGCGGGAGACCGCCGTACTGGAGGTCGAGGAGCCCGAGGACGGCGTACGGTCCGATGTCGCCACCGACAACCCGGTACCCGAACCGCCGTTCTGGGGCACCCGTGTCGTCAAGGGCATCCAGCTCAAGGAGTACGCGTCCTGGCTCGACGAGGGTGCGCTCTTCAAGGGCCAGTGGGGCCTCAAGCAGGCCCGCGCCGGTGACGGACCGACGTACGAGGAGCTCGTGGAGACCGAGGGCCGCCCGCACCTGCGCGGCTGGCTCGACAAGCTGCACACGGAGAACCTGCTGGAAGCCGCCGTGGTCTATGGCTACTTCCCGTGCGTCTCCAAGGGCGACGACCTGATCCTGCTGCACGAGGACGGTTCCGAGCGCACCCGCTTCACCTTCCCGCGCCAGCGCCGCGGCCGCCGCCTCTGCCTCGCGGACTTCTTCCGCCCGGAGGAGTCCGGTGAGACGGACGTGATCGGCCTCCAGGTCGTCACCGTCGGCTCGAAGATCGGCGGCGAGACCGCCAAGCTCTTCGAGGCCAATTCCTACCGCGACTACCTGGAGCTGCACGGTCTCTCCGTCCAGCTCGCCGAGGCCCTCGCCGAGTACTGGCACGCCCGGGTCCGTTCCGAGCTCGGCTTCGGCGGCGACGACCCGGCCACAGTCGAGGACATGTTCGCGCTGAAGTACCGCGGCGCACGCTTCTCCCTCGGCTACGGAGCCTGCCCCGACCTGGAGGACCGGGCGAAGATCGCCGACCTGCTGCAGCCCGAGCGGATCGGTGTCCACCTCTCCGAGGAGTTCCAGCTCCACCCTGAGCAGTCCACGGACGCGATCGTCATCCACCACCCGGAGGCGAAGTACTTCAACGCGCGGTAAGGAAATGTCCGACGCGCCGTAGCGGGACGAGTCGTAGACTGGTCGGTCCAGAGCAGGCCGGCCGCCCTTTCCCCTGGAAAAGGCGGCCGGCCTTCTCGTCCCTCATGGAAGGTGTGCCGCATGACCAGTACGGTCTCCGCGTCCTTGATCCGTACGGCGGAAGGCGCCGCCCTGCAGGCCGTCTTCCTCGACATGGACGGCACCCTGGTTGATACCGAGGGTTTCTGGTGGGAGGCCGAGGTGGCGGTCTTCGCCAGCCTCGGGCACCGGCTGGACGAGGCGTGGAAGGACGTGGTCGTCGGCGGGCCGATGACCCGCAGCGCCGGGTATCTCATCGAAGCCACCGGTGCGGACATCACCCTCCCGGAACTCACCGTGCTGCTCAACGACCGCTTCGAGGAGCGCATCGACCGCGGTGTGCCACTGATGCCGGGCGCCGCACGGCTGCTCGCCGAACTGGTGGCGCACGAGGTCCCGACCGCCCTGGTCTCCGCCTCGCACCGGCGCATCATCGACCGGGTGCTGGACTCGGTCGGCCACCACCACTTCTCGCTCACCGTCGCAGGTGACGAGGTCTCCCGGACGAAGCCGCACCCGGAGCCCTACCTCACCGCCGCCTCCGGCTTCGGGGCGGCCCCCGAGCGCTGTGCGGTCATCGAGGACACCGCAACCGGTGTCGCGGCGGCAGAGGCCGCCGGCTGCTGGGTCGTCGCCGTACCGTCCGTCGCACCGATCGCACCCGCGTCGGGCCGGGTCGTGGTGGGCTCCCTCGAAGAAGTCGATCTCGCATTTCTCCGCGGCCTGGTCACGGGAACGCATTGACCCCCGTACCGAGAGTATTTCTGTGAATGAATAGAAAAACTCTCGGCGTGGCCGTGTGCGCGTTTCGTCACGCATACGTAGGGAAAAGTCGGGAGCATGCCAAGGCGGAGAATGGCCCGGGGGTGAGCTTTGTCACCTCGAAGGCTCGCGGTCTCCCTCAAGATTGCCCGATCTATCCGTTTTGATCCACCCAATTGTCCCGATTCGTGGAGTCCTGTATGGACCCTTCCCCGCCCGGGAAATCAGCTCGGCGACAATTCCCTTCACCATTCGATTACGCATGGGGAGCAGCCGGTCAGGGATTACCGGCGGCTCCCACTAATGTCGTTTTCTCAATGGCCGGATGAGGGAGAACGTCCAGGATGAACCGCAAGACTCTGGTGCTGCCGGCCGTCGTCGGCCTGCTCGCCCCCGTACTCGCCGCCTGCGGCGCGACGGACGGCGGAAGCGATGGCAACGCCGCCATCATTGTCGGCACCACGGACCAGTTCGTCGCCACCGAGGACAACCCCGCGCCGCTCGACCCCGCCATCGGCTACGAAGCAGGCGTCTGGAACGTCCTGCGGCAGACCGTGCAGACACTGACCCACGTCCCGCGCGGCGGCGGCGAGCCCGTCCCCGAGGCCGCCGAGAGCTGTACGTTCACCGACCGGCAGAACGAGAGCTACCGCTGCAGGCTGCGCAGCGGTCTCACCTTCGCGAGCGGCAAGCCCGTCACCGCCGAGGACGTCAAGTACTCCATCAACCGGGTCATCGGCATCGACCGCGACAACGGACCCGTCGGCCTGCTCGCCAACATCGACACGATCGAGACCCGCGACGACAACGAAGTCATCTTCCACCTGAAGACGCCGGACGCGACCTTCCCCTACAAGCTCGCCACCCCGGCCGCCGGCATCGTGCCGAAGAGCAAGTACCCGGCGAAGTCCCCGCGCGAAGGCTTCCAGGTCGACGGCTCCGGCCCCTACACGATGAAGCCGGAAGTCAGGAACAACCAGGTCGACAAGGTCGTCTTCACCAGGAACCCGACGTACAAGGGCGATCTGAAGGTCCTCAACGACAAGGTCGAACTCGACCTCTTTCCCGACGCCACGGCGATGGGCAAGGCACTTGACGACAAGAAGATCGACATGATGACCCGCACCATGTCGCCCGGCCAGGCCAAGCAGATGCTGGAGAAGCCGAAGGACGGCATCAAACTCACCGAGATACCCGGCCTCGCCATCAGCTACCTGGGCTTCGACACCACCGACCCCGCGGTGAAGAACAAGGCCGTCCGCCAGGCCATCGCCCAGGTCATCGACCGCGGCCAGATCGCCGGCCAGGTCTACGGCACCACCGCCGAGCCGCTCTACTCGCTGATCCCGTCCGGCATCACCGGGCACACCAACTCGTTCTACAACAAGTACGGCGAGCCCAGCACCGGCAAGGCCGCCGCCCTTCTGCAGGCCGCCGGCATCGAGACCCCGGTGAAGTTCACCCTGCACTACACGACCGACTACTACGGTCCGGCCACCGCCGACGAGTTCAAGACGCTGAAGAAGCAGCTGAACGACACCGGGCTGTTCGACGTCACCACCCGGGGCACCCCCTGGGCGACGTACCGAGCGGCACAGAAGCGCGGCGACTACGCCGTCTACGGCCTGGGCTGGCTCCCGGACTTCCCGGACCCGGACAACTACACGGCGCCGTTCCTCGACAAGAACAACTTCCTCAACTCGCCCTACAGGTCCACGCTGGCCCAGAACACGCTGATCCCGCAGTCCCGCCGCGTCGCCGACCGCGCCGCCGCCTCCAAGACCTTCCAGAAGCTCCAGGACCTCGTCGCCACCGACGTCCCTGTGCTCCCGATCTGGCAGGGGAAGCAGTACATTGCCTCCCGCGACGGCCTCACCGGCGTCGAGTGGTCGGTCAACTCCTCCGCCGACCTCCAGTTCTGGGAGCTCGGCCGCAGCACCGCCTGAACCACGGCGCCGCTCCGGCGCCCGGTCCCGGCCGAACCGTGCCGGATCACTGGGCGCCGGGGCGCACCAGTCCGCTCTCGTACGCGTACACCGCGGCCTGCACCCGGTCGCGCAGCCCCAGCTTCGTCAGCACATGGCCCACATGCGTCTTGACCGTCGTCTCGCTGACGAACAGATCGGCGGCGATCTCCGCATTCGACAGACCGCGCGCCACCAGCTTCAGCACCTCCACCTCACGCTCCGTCAGCGTGTGCAGGGTGTCCGGCACGGGATCCTCGCCCGACGGCAGATGATCCGCGTACTTGTCCAGCAGCCTGCGCGTGATGCTCGGGGCCAGCATCGCCTCGCCTGCCGCGACCACCCGGATCGCCTGCACCAGCTCAGTGGCCGGAGCGTCCTTCAGCAGGAAGCCGCTGGCACCGGCGCGCAACGCCTCCACCACGTACTCGTCGAGATCGAACGTGGTCAGCACCAGCACCTTTGCCGGGCCGTCCCGGCCCGGCCCCGTGATCTGACGCGTCGCCTCGACCCCGTCCATCCGCGGCATACGGATGTCCATCAGCACCACATCGGGCTGCAGTGCCCGCACCTGATCGAGAGCCTGGAGACCGTCACCGGCCTCGCCCACCACCGCCAGATCCCCCTCCGCCTCAAGAATCATCCGAAAGCCGGTGCGCAGCAGCGGCTGGTCGTCGACCAGTAGGACGCGGATTGCCACCAGATCTCCTCAAGCTCCTTCAACGGCCGCCGGCCGGGCGGCCTCGGCCTGGACCGGGTCCATTCTGCCCTGCACACCCTGCCCCGGAACGGCCGGGCGGACCGGCAGCGGATAGACCGGGGGAGTCCCGCCGAATTCCGGACAGACCGCCTGGTGGTCGCACCAGCCGCACAGCTTCGTCGGCCGCGGCCGCCACTCGCCCGTCTCCGTGGCCAGCCGGATCGCGTCCCACAGCGCCAGCAGCTTCCGCTCCACCCGCTCCAGATCCGCCACGACCGGGTCGTACGTCATGACGTCGCCGCTGCCCAGATAGACCAGCTGCAGCCGGCGCGGCACCACACCCTTCAGCCGCCAGATCACCAGGGCGTAGAACTTCATCTGGAACAACGCGCCCTCCGCATACTCCGGCCGCGGCGCCTTCCCCGTCTTGTAGTCGACGATCCGGACCTCGCCCGTCGGTGCCACGTCGATCCGGTCGATCACCCCGCGCAGCCGCAGCCCCGACTCCAGCTCCGTCTCGACGAACATCTCCCGCTCGGCCGGCTCCAGGCGCGTCGGATCCTCCAGCGAGAACCACCGCTCCACCAGGCTCTCCGCCTCCGACAGCCAGCGCGCCAGCCGCTCGCCCTCCGTATCCTCCGCGAACAGCTCCGACAGCTCCGGCTTCGACTCCAGCAGCCGGTCCCACTGGCCGGGAACCATCGCCGTCGCCCGGCCCGCCGTACGCTCCGCCGCCGGTGCGTCGAAGAGCCGCTCCAGCACCGCATGCACCAGCGTGCCCCGGGTAGCCGCCTCACTGGGCTTCTCCGGCAGCCTGTCGATCACCCGGAACCGGTACAGCAGAGGACACTGCATGAAATCGCTCGCCCGCGACGGCGACAGGGACGAAGGCGGCTGCGGCGGCCGGGGCACGGAAGTCATGACGAAGACCCTACGGCCCGCCACTGACACTCGCGGCCTCCCCGCGATAGGGCGGGAGGCCATGGGCGGCATACCATCGACGACAGACCCTCGCACACTGCATGATCGTGCCGAAAGGCACCGACCGAAGGGACCCCGTGGACGAGAGCGGCGACAGCGGGCAGCCGCAGCCCGGAGCCGGCGGAACGGACCCCGCCGCGCCCGAGAACGGCAAACCGCAGCGCCCCCGGGAGCCGGGCGGCGGGCTCCTGATGGGCCGCCCCTTCGGCGTGCCGGTATACGTCGCGCCCAGCTGGTTCCTTGTCGCGGCGCTCATCACCTGGGTCTTCGGCGGCCAGCTCGACCGCGTCCTGCCGGAACTCGGCGCGGTCCGCTATCTGGTCTCCCTCTTCTTCGCGATCGCCTTCTACGCCTCCGTGCTCGTCCACGAACTCGCGCACACGGTCGCCGCGCTCCGCTACAAGCTCCCCGTGCGCCGCATCCAGCTGCAGTTCTTCGGCGGCGTCTCCGAGATCGAGAAGGAGTCCGAGACTCCCGGCCGCGAATTCGTACTCGCCTTCGTCGGCCCCCTGCTCTCCCTGATACTCGCCGGCGTCTTCTATGTCGCCATGAAGTTCGTCGAACCCGGCACCGTCCCCGGCGTCCTGCTCGCCGGACTGATGATCTCCAACCTCATCGTCGCCGCCTTCAACCTGCTGCCAGGCCTCCCGCTCGACGGCGGCCGCATGCTCCGTGCCGTCGTCTGGAAGATCACCGGCCGCGCCATGAGCGGCACCGTCGCCGCCGCCTGGGTCGGGCGCGCTCTCGCCGTCGCCGTCCTCATCGGTCTCCCGCTCCTCACCCGCACCGGCGGGCTCGGGAACAACCCCGACGACGTCAGCGGCATGGACACCGTCACCAACGCCCTGCTCGCCGCGATCCTCGCCGCCATCATCTGGACCGGAGCGGGCAACAGCCTCCGCATGGCCCGCCTGCGCGAACACCTCCCCGACCTGCGCGCCCGCACCCTCACCCGCCGCGCCGTCCCCGTGGAAGCCGCCACTCCCCTCTCCGAAGCGCTCCGCCGCGCCAACGAGGCAGGTGCCCGCGCCCTCGTCGTCGTCGACGGACACGGCGACCCCAAGGCCGTCGTCCGCGAGTCCGCCATCGTCTCCGTCCCCGAACACCGCCGCCCCTGGGTCGCCGTCAGCGCCCTCGCCCAGGACCTGACCGCCGGAATGATGATCTCCGCCGAACTCACCGGCGAAGAACTCCTCGACACCCTGAAGGCCAGCCCCGCCACCGAATACCTGGTTCTCGAAGAGACCGGCGAGATCTACGGAGTCCTCTCCACCGCCGACGTCGAACGCGCCTTCGTCGCCGCCATGGCCCGCCCCGCCGCCTGAGAGCCTGTCGGGTGACCTCTGATCGGGCGGCCACGCCCTGGCACGCACGCTTCCCGCGTTGCCGAAATGCCCTAGGAGCTCCTTCCCCAAGCTCTCAGCTTCGTTCGAGCAGGGGAGACCCCATCCGAGGGCCTTACGGCGCCTTGGAATCGCACGCACCAGACCGCGTCCGCTTTCCGATCGAAGGTCACCCGACAGGCTCTGAGGGCTGTCCGGCCGGTCAGGCCGGGCTCTCCGGCGCGCGGTCGGAGCCCCTGGAAACACCGGTACGCTGGTCACATGTCTGAACCGACCGGTGCCGCCCGCCGACGCGGGCCCTTCAAGGTCGGGGACCAGGTCCAGCTCACCGACCCCAAGGGACGCCACTACACCTTCACGCTCGAAGCCGGAAAGAACTTCCACACCCACAAGGGTTCTTTCCCGCACGACGAGCTGATCGGTGCTCCCGAGGGCAGTGTGGTCCGAACCACGGGAAACGTCGCCTACCTCGCGCTGCGCCCCCTGCTCCCCGACTACGTCCTGTCCATGCCCCGCGGCGCCGCCGTGGTCTACCCCAAGGACGCGGGGCAGATCCTGGCGTTCGCCGACATTTTCCCCGGCGCCCGCGTCGTGGAAGCCGGCGTCGGCTCCGGCTCGCTCTCCACCTTCCTGCTCCGTGCCATCGGCGACCAGGGCATGCTGCACTCGTACGAGCGCCGCGAGGACTTCGCGGAGATCGCCCAGCAGAACGTCGAGCGCTACTTCGGCGAGCCACACCCGGCGTGGCAGCTCACCGTCGGCGACCTCCAGGACAACCTCTCCGACACCGATGTCGACCGGGTCATCCTCGACATGCTCGCCCCCTGGGAATGCCTGGAGGCCGTCTCCAAGGCGCTCGTCCCCGGCGGCATCCTCTGCGCCTACGTCGCGACCACCACCCAGCTCGCCCGGACCGTCGAGTCCATCCGCGAGATCGGCTGCTTCGCCGAACCGCAGCCCTGGGAATCGATGATCCGCAACTGGCACGTCGAGGGTCTCGCGGTCCGCCCGGACCACCGCATGATCGGCCACACCGGCTTCCTCGTCACCGCGCGCCGCCTGGCCGACGGTGTGGAGGCCCCGCTGCGCCGCCGCCGGCCCGCCAAGGGTGCGTACGGCGAGGACTACGACGGTCCCGGCAGCCAGAGCGGCTCCTCCTCCCGCGGCTGACCCCGCACAACGCACCGGCGCCGCCGCAGGGTTCCCGGACCGACCCGGGAACTCCGCGGCGGCGCCTATTCGTTGCCGGCGCGGGGCTGCGCACGGAATCCGAATCCGTACCGACCCCACCGTTTCACTGCCCTGTGAGGTGTGGCACGATGCTGGCCACCCCCACCTCACGGCTGACGCCCCGCCTTCCCGGCATCGCCGCACCACAGGAACCACAGGAGACATCCCGCGTGCAGACCTCCGAGCTCCCGGACCTCGCGCACACCGACACCAGGCCGATGCAGTGGCTCGTGACCGCGACCGCCATGGCCGCCGTCGTCGCGGCAGCGGGCATGCTCCAGCCCGATGCCGCCACCGCCTCGGCCTCGACCCCGCACCGCACCGCCACGCAGCACGGCACCGCGCCCGCGGCCGCCCCCGATCCGGCCCGGGCGACCTTCCCGCTGGACTGCGGGACGGTGGGGAGCACCGTCGCCAAGCAGGTCCCCGGTGACCTCGACGGCGACGACCGGCCGGAAACCGTCGCCGTGGTCCACTGCGCGGCCGGATCCGGCACCCCGCCGAGCGGTGTCTACGTCCTCACACGGGGAAGCGGGGCCGCACCCCGGGTCGTTGCGACCCTGGTGGACCCCGCCCAGGAGATGAGCATCGGCGACTTCACCGTGCGTGACGGAATCATCTCCGCCACGCTCCTCGGCTACTCCTCGCCCGAGACCCCGCGCTGCTGTCCCGACCAGCAGGAAAAGGTGACCTGGCAGTGGCGGAACGGCGCATTCGTCCGCGCCGCGCAGAGCGAAGCGAACAGCGCCTGACCGGTCACTCCCCGTACCCGGCAGGCCGGAGCCGGCGGATCAGGCTGCGTCGGGGCCGTAGACCTCGACCCTGTCCGAAACGCGACGTACATGAATGCAGTCGCCCGGGCACTCCTTGGCCGAATCGACCACGTCCTGAAGCAGCGGAAGCGGAACGGGTGTCGTCGCCCCCTTGTCCTGCAACAGCTCGTCGTCGCCGCTCTTCACGTACGCCAGACCGTCGATGTCCAGCTCGAAGACCTCGGGTGCGTACTGGACGCAGATCCCGTCTCCCGTGCAGAGGTCCTGGTCGATCCAGACCTCCAGGTCCTGCGTGTCGCTTCCGGTGGGAGCGTCCTGCTGCACGGTCATTTTTCCTGCCGTTCCCTGCGTATCCGAACCAAAAATAGCCAGCCCTGACGGGTGTTGACCGGTTCGACGATACAACCGGCCGCTTTCCGATGTTGAACGGTGGGTATTCCCCTGGCGTGAGGGAGAGCGCAAGGGTGAAGATCGGACACACCCCGCAGTCTTTGTGATCTAGGGGTTTCAATCATCACCCACCCAGGTAGGGTCAGGAAGCGTCCAGCTCCCCTTGGAGGAGGTGAGGACCGTGGCAGCCCACGACGACGACATCAACCGCGGCATCCGGCCCGGGCGGGGGTCCGAAGACCCAGCCGGCCAGGTCGCCTATCTTGAGCAGGAAATCGCCGTCCTGCGACGTAAGCTCGCCGACTCTCCGCGCCATACGAGGATTCTCGAAGAGCGGATCGTCGAGTTGCAGACGAACCTCGCAGGCGTGTCCGCACAGAACGAACGGCTCGCCAACACCCTGCGCGAGGCCCGCGACCAGATCGTGGCCCTCAAGGAGGAAGTCGACCGGCTCGCACAGCCGCCGGCCGGCTTCGGAGTCTTCCTGCAGGGCAACGAGGACGGCACCTGCGACATCTTCACCGGGGGCCGCAAGCTCCGGGTGAACGTCAGTCCCAGTGTCGAGATCGACGACCTCCGGCGCGGCCAGGAAGTCATGCTCAACGAAGCGCTCAACGTGGTCGAGGCCATGGAATTCGAGCGGGCCGGGGACATCGTCACCCTCAAGGAGATCCTCGAGGACGGCGAGCGCGCCCTGGTCATCGGGCACACCGACGAGGAACGAGTGGTACGGCTCGCCGAACCGCTCCTCGACATCAATATCCGGCCCGGCGATGCGCTCCTGCTCGAACCCAGGTCCGGTTACGTCTACGAAGTGGTCCCGAAGAGCGAGGTCGAGGAGCTCGTCCTCGAAGAGGTTCCGGACATCGACTACTCCAAGATCGGCGGCCTGGGCGACCAGATCGAGCTGATCCGGGACGCGGTCGAGCTGCCCTACCTCCACCCCGACCTTTTCAAGGAGCACGAACTGCGGCCGCCGAAGGGCATCCTGCTCTACGGTCCGCCCGGCTGCGGCAAGACACTCATCGCCAAGGCCGTCGCCAACTCCCTGGCCAAAAAGGTCGCGGAAGTCAGCGGCCAGCCCGCCGGAAAGAGCTACTTCCTCAACATCAAGGGTCCGGAGCTCCTCAACAAATATGTCGGTGAGACCGAGCGGCACATCCGTCTCGTCTTCCAGCGGGCCCGCGAAAAGGCCAGCGAGGGTACCCCCGTCATCGTCTTCTTCGACGAGATGGAGTCCCTCTTCCGCACCCGCGGATCCGGTGTCAGCTCGGACGTGGAGAACACCATCGTCCCCCAGCTGCTCGCCGAGATCGACGGCGTGGAGGGCCTGGAGAACGTCATCGTGATCGGCGCCTCCAACCGCGAGGACATGATCGACCCCGCGATCCTGCGGCCCGGCCGTCTCGATGTGAAGATCAAGATCGAGCGTCCGGACGCGGAGGCGGCGAAGGACATCTTCGCGAAGTACCTCACACCTTCTCTGCCGCTGCACGCCGACGATCTCGCCGAGCACACCGGTTCCAAGGAAGCCGCAGCTCACGCCATGATCCAGTCCGTCGTCGAGCGGATGTACACCGAGTCCGAGGAGAACCGCTTCCTCGAAGTCACGTACGCCAACGGCGACAAGGAAGTCCTGTACTTCAAGGACTTCAACTCCGGCGCGATGATCCAGAACATCGTCGACCGGGCCAAGAAGATGGCCATCAAGGCCTTCCTCGACCAGGGCCAGAAGGGCCTTCGCGTCTCCCATCTCCTCCAGGCGTGTGTGGACGAGTTCAAGGAGAACGAGGACCTTCCCAACACCACCAACCCCGACGACTGGGCCAGGATCTCCGGCAAGAAGGGCGAGCGGATCGTCTTCATCCGTACCCTTGTCACCGGAAAGCAGGGCGCAGACACCGGTCGCTCCATCGACACGGTGGCAAACACCGGGCAGTACCTGTAGAACGCAGACCGGCTGCGGATGCCCGGCCGGGCATCCGCAGCCGGTTGCTTTCCGGACAGCTCCCACGACACCGGAGCAATGACGTAATTGATCTCCCCACCAGCGCAGAGGCGCTCTAGGCTCTTCCGTACCGCCCAGTCGCGCAGTGCGGGGACGGGCACCGCACACGCACCGGACAAGCAGCGGTACTTGAGCGCCGATCCCGGAAGGGAACGCCGCCGGGCAAGGAGGGCCGCATGACCGTACGGCGAGTAATGGGCATCGAGACGGAGTACGGCATCTCCGTGCCCGGACACCCCAACGCCAATGCCATGCTCACCTCGTCCCAGATCGTCAACGCCTACGCGGCGGCGATGCACCGGGCGCGACGCGCCCGCTGGGACTTCGAGGAGGAGAATCCGCTGCGCGACGCGCGAGGCTTCGACCTCGCCCGCGAAACCGCCGACTCCAGCCAGCTCACCGACGAGGACATCGGCCTCGCCAATGTCATCCTCACCAACGGTGCCCGGCTCTACGTCGACCACGCACACCCCGAGTACAGCTCGCCGGAGATCACCAACCCGCGGGACGCCGTCCTCTGGGACAAGGCCGGCGAACGCGTCATGGCCGAGGCCGCCGAGCGCGCGGCCCAGCTCCCCGGCGCCCAGCCCATCCACCTCTACAAGAACAACACCGACAACAAGGGCGCCTCGTACGGCACGCATGAGAACTACCTGATGAAGCGGGAGACCCCGTTCTCCGACATCGTGCGCCACCTGACCCCGTTCTTCGTCTCCCGCCAGGTCGTCACCGGCGCGGGCCGCGTGGGAATCGGCCAGGACGGCCACGAGCACGGCTTCCAGATCAGCCAGCGGGCGGACTACTTCGAGGTCGAGGTCGGCCTCGAAACGACCCTCAAGCGCCCCATCATCAACACCCGCGACGAACCCCACGCCGACGCCGAGAAGTACCGCCGTCTCCATGTGATCATCGGCGACGCGAATCTGTCGGAGATCTCCACCTATCTCAAGCTCGGCACCACGGCGCTCGTCCTGTCCATGATCGAGGACGGCTTCATCAACGTCGATCTGGCCGTCGACCAGCCGGTGCGCACCCTGCACCAGGTCTCCCACGACCCGACCCTGCAGCATCTGATCACGCTCCGCAGCGGCCGGTCACTCACTGCGGTGCAGCTCCAGATGGAGTACTTCGAGCTGGGCCGCAAATACGTCGAGGAGCGGTACGGGGCGGACGCCGACGAGCAGACCAAGGACATCCTGATCCGCTGGGAGGACACCCTCAACCGGCTGGAGAACGATCCGATGAGCCTGTCGGGCGAGCTCGACTGGATCGCCAAGCGGGAGCTCATGGAGGGCTACCGCCGCCGCGACGGCCTGGACTGGGACGCGGCCCGGCTGCACCTGGTGGACCTCCAGTACGCCGATGTGAGGCCCGAGAAGGGCCTCTACAACCGTCTCGCGGCCCGCGGGAAGATGAAACGCCTGCTGGACGAGCGCGAGGTCGAGGAGGCCCGTACGAAGCCCCCTGAGGACACCAGGGCGTACTTCCGCGGTCGCTGCCTGGAGCAGTACGCGGACGACGTCGCCGCGGCCTCCTGGGACTCGGTCATCTTCGATCTGCCGGGCCATGACTCGCTGCAGCGGGTCCCCACCCTGGAACCGCTCCGGGGGACCCGTAGCCACGTCAAGGAGCTCCTGGACCGCTGTCGCACGGCGGAAGAGCTGGTGCGGGTGCTGTCCGGCGGCTGAAACGGCCGCCGACTGGGAATCATCGAGATGGTCCCCGGGCGTTGTAGAGAACTACCGGGCCAATGTCGGACCTCGTAGGTAGGGTCTGATCAAGTGCTTCGAACCGAGCGGGGTGAGCTACATGGCGACCAAGGACACCGGCGGCGGACAGCAGAAGGCGACGCGCTCCACCGAGGAGGTCGAGGAGCAGGCGCAGGACGCGCAGGCTTCGGAAGACCTCAAGGAGCGGCAGGAGAAACTGTCGGACGATGTGGACGACGTTCTGGACGAGATCGACGACGTACTCGAGGCTAACGCCGAGGATTTCGTTCGTTCATTTGTGCAAAAAGGCGGACAGTAGCGGACATGTCCGACTCGTTTGCGGTGAAGCGGTGCACGGGTTGTGAGCGCAAGCTCCCGCTCGCCTCGTTCGCTGGTGACAAGAACCGCGCCGACCGTCTCCAAGTGCGGTGCCGGGAGTGCGTAGCGGAGTACGGAGCCGCGCGCTACCGGCGCCGCCGGGAGGCACAGGGCAAGACAGTGCGGGAGCGTGTGGAGGTCCCGCAAGGGCACAAAGAATGTCGGACGTGCGGTGAAGTGAAGCCGCACAGCGAATGGCACCGCAACTCGACTGCCTCCGACGGCCTGTCGACACGCTGCAAAGCGTGCAGGGCCGCTCAGGGGCGTGCGGGCCATCTCAAGCGTCAGTACGGCATGACCGAAGTCGAGCGCGACGAGATGATCTCGTCGCAGATGGGCATCTGCACGATCTGTCTGGCTGCCCCCGCCGTGCATGTTGATCACTGTCACGAGACGGGTAAGGTCCGGGGCGTACTGTGCTTCAACTGCAATTCGGCCATCGGCAAGTTGGGAGATGATCCTGACGCCTTGCGCAGGGCCATCGCTTACCTGGAGGGAAACGCGTGGAAGCCAACACTCGTAGCACCGGGCGTCTACCAGCTGCCTTCCTGACGCCGGGATCCTCTTCGTTCATGGACTTCCTGTCCGACCATTCTCCCGAGATGCTCCCGGGCAACCGGCAGCTGCCGCCGCTGCAGGGGGCGATCGAGGCGCCGCACGGGACGACCATCGTCGCCGCGACGTTCCCCGGTGGCGTGGTGCTCGCCGGTGACCGGCGGGCGACCATGGGCAACATGATCGCGCAGCGCGACATCGAGAAGGTCTTCCCGGCCGATGAGTACTCGGCGGTGGGCATCGCCGGTACGGCCGGGCTCGCCGTGGAGATGGTCAAGCTCTTCCAGCTGGAACTGGAACACTTCGAGAAGGTCGAGGGGGCCCAGCTCTCCCTGGAGGGCAAGGCGAACCGGCTCTCCACGATGATCCGCAGCAATCTGGGCATGGCCATGCAGGGCCTCGCCGTGGTTCCGCTCTTCGCCGGCTTCGACGTCGACCGCGAGAAGGGCCGGATCTTCTCGTACGACGTCACCGGTGGCCGCTCCGAGGAGAAGGGCTACGCGTCCACCGGCTCCGGGTCGATCTTCGCCCGCGGGTCGATGAAGAAGCTCTACCGCGAGGACCTGACGGAGCAGGAGGCGCTCACCCTGGTCGTGCAGGCGCTGTACGACGCCGCGGACGACGACTCGGCGACCGGCGGGCCCGATGTGGCCCGGCGGATCTATCCGATCGTCACCGTCATCACCGACGAGGGCTTCCGGAGGCTTGCCGATGCGGAATCCTCCGACATCGCGCGGTCGATCCTGGAGCGCCGGATGGAACAGCCCGACGGCCCGCGCGCCGCGCTGCTCTGATCCGGATCCCGGGGCCTCTTCGATGCACTCGTCACTGACAGAAAGGGACGGATAGCCGGTGTCGACGCCGTTCTATGTCTCACCTCAGCAGGCCATGGCCGACCGGGCGGAATACGCCCGGAAGGGCATTGCCCGTGGTCGCAGCCTGGTTGTGCTGCAGTACGCCGACGGCATTGTGTTCGTCGGCGAGAACCCGTCCCGTGCGCTGCACAAGTTCAGCGAGATCTATGACCGGATCGGTTTCGCCGCCGCCGGTAAGTACAACGAGTACGAGAATCTGCGCATCGGCGGCGTCCGTTACGCCGATCTCCGCGGATATACCTACGACCGCGACGATGTGACGGCTCGTGGGCTGGCCAACGTCTATGCGCAGACCCTGGGCACCATTTTCTCCAGTGCGGCGGAGAAGCCGTACGAGGTGGAGCTGGTGGTCGCCGAGGTGGGCGTCGAGCCCGAGGGCGATCAGATCTACCGGCTGCCGCACGACGGCTCGATCGTGGACGAGCACGGTTCGGTCGCGGTGGGCGGCAATGCGGAACAGATCAGCACGTTCCTGGATCAGCGCCACCGTGACGGAATGACGCTGGCGGAGGCGCTCAAGCTGGCTGTGCAGGCACTGTCCCGTGATCCCAATGGGAGCGAGCGGGAGATTCCCGCGGAGCGGCTCGAGGTGGCGGTCCTGGACCGTACGCGGCCTCAGCAGCGGAAGTTCAAGCGGATCGTCGGGCGGCAGCTGGCGAGGCTGCTGGAGGCCGACGGCGGGGCCACGCCGACGGATGCCCCGTCGGACCTGGAGGACGGCGAGGGGGGCGAGGCTCCCACCGATGTCACGAAGTCGTCGGGGGCTGCCGAGTCCGCGGAGCCGCCGGCGTCCCCGGAGTCGTCGGAGGGGTAGCCCTGCCGGATGTTCCCGTGCCCCGGTCCGCCGTTCGCGGTGGGCCGGGGCATCGTCATGAACGGGGTGGCGGGGGCCCGGAGGAGCCGCGGACGACCAAGTGCACCGGCAGGCTGCCTGGTTCGGCCGGGCAGCCGTCGAGCACGGACAGGAGGGCGGTCATTCCGCGCTCGCCGACCTGCTCGGCGGGGAGCTGAACGGTGGTGAGTTCGGGTTCGACGGCGGTCGCCAGAGCCAGGTCGTCGAAGCCGGTGACGGAGAGGTCGTCGGGGACCCGCAGGCCGAGCCGGCGGGCGGCCTTGCAGGCGCCCGCGGCGAGGATGTCGTCGTCGCAGATGATCGCGGTCGGCCGGGGGCCGGGGGCGGCCAGAGCGTGTTCCGTGGCTTCCCGGCCGGCCCGTACGTCGAGCGCTGCCGGGACGGTCCGTACGGAGGTGCCGGGCACGCCCCGCAGGGTGTCGCGGACGGCCCCGGCGCGCACGGCGAAGGTCCAGGAGTCGATGGCCGACGCCAGGTGCAGGAAGCGGCGGTGGCCGAGGGTGAGGAGATGGTCCGTCACCTGCCGCATGCCGTCGGCGATGTCGAGGTTGACCCGGGCCGCGACGCCGGTGTCCGCGGGGTCGCTGTCCAGCATGACCAGAGGCAGGTCGGCGCCGCGCAGGGCGTCGAGGGCGTCGGCGGCCATGGACGAGGCGATGACCCCGTCGAGGGCGGCGCGGGCGGAGGCGAAGGGGTCCCTGGCCGGACCCGTGCCGTCGGGGGAGGGGTAGAGGACGACCCCGAAGTCGTGTTCGGCGGCGACGGCGGCGGCGCCGGTGTAGACACGCGCGAAGAATTCGTTGGTGAGCGCCGGGACGACCAGCAGCGCGGTCCTGGTGCGGCCGAGGCGGAGGCTGCGGGCGGCGAGATTGGGCCGGTAGCCGAGGTCCTGGGTGGCGGCGCGGACGCGCGCGGCAGTCGCCTCGGAGACCCTGCCGCGCCATTTGCCGCCGAGGACGAGCGAGACGGTGGCCTGGGAGACGCCTGCGGCCCGCGCGACGTCGCGGCTGGTGGGCCGGGCCGGGGCGGGCTGGGATGCGCTGGTCACGGGGGCCTCCGGGCTGGGTGGGTGCGGTGCTGGTGCGGGCGGTGAGGTGGACCTGAGGACAGGGCACATGGTACGTATGAAGCTCGACGTTATACGTAAAACCACAGGTGTCCGGAAGGCGCCCGGCGGAGAGGGGCGGACATGGCCGCGGGATATCTGGACATCCTCCGGGCGCGGCATGCCGTACGGCTGCTGATCGGCACGCTGGTGGGACGGCTGCCGAGCGGCACCGCCCACATCGCGATCGTCCTGTTCACCCGGGCCGAGGGCGGCAGCTACACCCTCGCGGGGGCGCTCGCGGCGGTGTACGGCCTCGCCACGGCGGTCGGGCAGCCCCTGCTGGGCCGGGCGGTGGACCTGTACGGCCAGCCGCGCGTCCAGCTCCCCGCGTCCGTCGTCTCCGCGCTGGGCATGTCCCTGCTGGCCCTGGTGGGCCTCGGATCGCTTCCGCTGGCGTACGGGGCCGTGATCGTGGGAGGGGTGTTCACACCGCCGCTGGAGGGCGGTCTGCGGGCGCTGTGGCCGACGGTCCTGGGGAGCGAGGACCGGGTGCACCGGGCGTACGCCATGGACGCCGTGGCCCAGGAGGTCATGTTCACCGTGGGCCCGCTGCTGGTGATGGTGCTGGTCTCGCTCCGGTCGCCCGCCGCCGCGCTGCTCGTCATCAACACGATAGGAGTGCTGGGCGCGCTCTCCGTGGTGGTGTCGGAGCCCTCCCGCACCTGGCGCTCGGCGCCCCGCGAGGCGCACTGGCTGGGTGCGCTGCGCTCGCCGGGGCTGCTGGCGCTTCTCGGTTCCTTTTTCTTCGTCGGGGTCGCGCTGGGCTCGATCACGGTGGCCGGCGTCGCGTACGCCGACGACCACGGCCGGGAGGCGGTCTACGGCTGGCTGATGGCCGCGCTCGGTCTCGGTGCGCTGATCGGCGGGGCGGTGTACGGGGCACGTCAGTGGGCCGGAGCGCCGGAGCGCCGGCTGCGGGTCATCGTCGCGCTGCTGGCCCTCGGCTATCTGCCGCTGATGCTGACACCGGATGTAGTGGCGATGACCGCCCTGGCCGCGCTCGCCGGGGTGTTCCTGGCGCCGGCGATCGCGTGTTCGTTCATCGTGGTGGACCGGCATGCTCCGCGGGGCACGGTGACGGAGGCATTCTCGTGGCTCGTGACGACGTTCGGGGTGGGCGCGGCGGCGGGAACGGCCCTGGCGGGCCCGGCCGTCGAGCTGGGCGGTACGGCGTGGAGCTTCGCCGTCGCGGGGGCCGGTGGAGTGGCCGCACTGATGGTTCTGCTGGCGACGGGAAGGGTCCTCGCAGTTCCCGGGCGTACGGACGTTTCCGTGCAGGGATCGGAAAATGATCGAAGCGGTGCTGTCCAACCCGGTTTCAGCTCGGGCCATCAGGCGTAATGTTCAGTCATGGACCGCCGCATTTTCGGGCTGGAGAACGAGTACGGCGTCACGTGCACGTTCAGGGGACAGCGCCGACTGTCTCCTGACGAAGTGGCGCGCTACCTCTTCCGCCGTGTCGTGTCATGGGGCCGCAGCAGCAATGTCTTTCTGCGGAACGGCGCCCGCCTCTACCTCGACGTGGGATCGCATCCGGAATATGCAACCCCCGAATGCGACAATCTGACCGAGCTGGTCACCCACGACAAGGCCGGCGAGCGCATTCTCGAAGGCCTGCTTGTCGACGCCGAACGCCGCCTGCACGAGGAGGGAATCGCGGGCGACGTCTATCTCTTCAAGAACAACACCGATTCGGCGGGAAACTCCTACGGGTGCCACGAGAACTACCTCGTGGCGCGGCACGGAGAATTCTCCCGGCTCGCGGACATCCTCATTCCCTTCCTCGTCACGAGGCAGCTGATCTGTGGTGCGGGCAAGGTGCTGCAGACCCCGCGCGGCGCGGTCTACTGCGTCAGCCAGCGTGCCGAGCACATCTGGGAGGGCGTCAGCTCCGCGACGACGCGCTCCCGTCCGATCATCAACACCCGTGACGAACCGCACGCGGACGCGGAGCGGTACCGCCGCCTCCATGTCATCGTCGGTGACTCCAACATGTCCGAGACGACGATGCTGCTCAAGGTCGGCGCGACGGACCTGGTGCTCCGCATGATCGAAGCGGGCACGGTGATGCGTGATCTGACGCTGGAGAACCCGATCCGGGCGATCCGTGAGGTCAGCCACGACATCACGGGGCAGCGCAAGGTGCGCCTCGCCAGCGGCCGCGAGGCGTCCGCCATCGAGGTGCAGCGGGAGTACTACGAGAAGGCCGTGGACTTTGTCGACCGCCGTGGCATCCGCACCGGCACCGTCGAACAGGTCCTGGAGCTGTGGGGCCGTACGCTCGACGCGGTCGAGGCCGAGGACCTCGACCGGATCGGGACCGAGATCGACTGGGTGATGAAGTACAAGCTCATCGAGCGGTACCGGGCCAAGCACAACATGACGATGTCGCATCCGCGGGTCGCCCAGATAGACCTCGCCTACCACGACATCCACCGGCGCCGCGGGCTGTACTACCTGCTGGAGCGGAAGGGGCAGGCCGCCCGTATCTGCAACGACCTGAAGATCTTCGAGGGCAAGTCCGTGCCCCCGCAGACCACCCGGGCGCGGCTGCGCGGTGACTTCATCCGAAGGGCCCAGGAGCAGCGGCGGGACTTCACCGTCGACTGGGTCCACCTCAAGCTCAACGACCAGGCGCAGCGCACGGTGTTGTGCAAGGACCCGTTCCGTTCCGTGGACGATCGAGTGGAGAAGCTGATCGCGGGTATGTGACCGGGCGCAGGACGCGCCTCGGCTCTTGTGCGACTCGGGCCCCGTACGTTCATCGTGCGGGGCCCTGTGTACGCCCTAGAGTGTCGGGGACCCAATCAACTGTGTCGTCTGAGATCTGAGGAACCAGTGCGCCGACTTGCCGGCCTTCTCGTTGTCCCCCTGCTGCTGTTGACAGCGGCGTGCGGCGGCAACGGCAAGGGATCCGCCTCCGCTTCAGCCTCCGCCTCGAATAACGCATTTCCCGCGATCACCGCGGGTGCGAAGTTCGGTGAGAAGCCCACCCTGTCCAAAGGAGAGGGCGATCCTCCCAAGGATCTGAAGACGCGTGTCGTCAGTGAGGGAAAGGGCGCGACGCTGAAGAACGGCGACGCGATCCAGGTCAACTACCTGGGGCAGGCGTGGGACTCCACGAAGCCGTTCGACAACAGTTTCGACCGTAAGCAGCCGTTCGATCTGACCCTCGGTGCCGGCATGGTCATCAAGGGCTGGGACCAGGGGCTCCTCGGGAAGAAGGTCGGCAGCCGCGTCCAGCTCGTCATTCCGCCGGACCTCGGTTACGGCGCGCAGGGCCAGGGCGACATCAAGCCGAACGCCACCCTCGTCTTCGTCGTGGACATCCTGAAGGCGACGCACATCCCGGCGTCGGCCCAGGGCACCGCGGTCGCCCAGGACAACATCGACCTGCCGAAGGTGGGCACCAACACCGACGGCAAGGCTCCGACGGTCAAGATCCCGGAGAAGACCGACCCGCCGACGAAGCTGGTCTCCAACTACATCCTGGAGTCCAAGGGTGAGGTCATCAAGGAGACCGACAGCGTCGTCGTGAACTACGTGGGCCTGCTGTGGAAGGACGGAAAGACGTTCGACAGCACGTACGCCACGGGCAAGACCCAGACCTTCCCGCTGGCCCAGGTGACCCTCAAGGGTCTGAAGAACGGACTGATCGGCAAGAAGGTCGGCAGCCGTGTCCTGCTGGTCATCCCGCCGGACCAGGCCTTCGGCGACAAGGCTCAGCAGTCCATCCCCGCCAATTCCACGCTGGTCTTCGCCGTGGACCTGCTGGCAAAGATGTAAGACTGTCCCGGTTGCCCAGTTATTCATGTGGAGGAGCAGTTCAGTGAGCATCGAGAAGCCCGAGATCGACTTCCCGGGCGGCGAGCCGCCGGCCGACCTGGAGATCAAGGACATCTGGGAGGGAGACGGTGCGGTCGCCAAGGCCGGCGACATGGTCAAGGTCCACTACGTGGGCGTGGCCTTCTCCACCGGCGAGGAGTTCGACGCCTCGTGGAACCACGGCACCCCGCTGCAGTTCCAGCTCGGTGTCGGTCAGGTCATCTCCGGCTGGGACAAGGGCGTGCAGGGCATGAAGGTCGGCGGCCGTCGCCAGCTGACCATCCCCGCGCACCTCGCGTACGGTGACCGCGGCGCCGGCGGCCGTATCGCCCCCGGCGAGACGCTGATCTTCGTCTGCGACCTGATCGCCGTCTGATCCGTCCCGCGGACACATCACGAGGGCCCGTGCTGGACTGCACGGGCCCTCGTTCCGTGGAGCGTGGGCTCCAGGAGGGTGCTGAAGATCTTGGCCGCTCTCGCGCGCCGAGATCTTCAGCACCCTCCTCGCTTTTGTCCGGACACTCCGGAGCGGTACGGTCGAGGGTCGTAGAGCATGTGAGAGAAAGGGCGCCGATGGCGATTGCCAAGGCCGAGCGGCTGATGAACCTGGCGCTGTGCCTGCTGGGGACCCGGCGCCCGCTCAGCAAGCGCGAGCTGCGAGGTTCCATCGAGGCCTATCTGGAAGCGGGCTCCGACGACGCCTTCAACCGGATGTTCGAGCGGGACAAGGACGATCTGCGCGAGCTCGGTCTGGTCATCGAGACCGTGGAGAACCTGGACGGCGACATCGGCTATCTGGCCCGCCGGGACAGCAACCGGCTGCCGCCGATCACGCTGGACGCCGAGGAGGCCGCGGCGCTCGGCCTCGCGGCAAAGGTGTGGCAGCAGGCCCGGCTCGCGGGCGCGGCCAGTGGCGCGCTGCAGAAGCTTCGGGCCGCCGGGATGCCGGAGGCCGAGGACGCGTACGAGGTGCACAGCGCCCTCGAACCCCGTATCCCGGTCCATGAGGCAGCGTTCGAGCCGTTGATGCTGGCGTGCCGGGACCGCCGTCCGGTCACCTTCGACTACCGCAAGGCCAACGCCGCCCGCCCGGAGCAGCGCCAGGTCGAGCCCTGGACGCTCGAGTGCTGGCGCGGTCACTGGTATCTGGCCGGCTGGGACCGGGACCGTCGTGCCGAGCGGGTGTTCCGCCTCTCCCGGATCACCGGCCGGGTCCGTTCGCGGGCCGGGGTCTTCACCGCCGAGGTGCCCGACGTGGTGACCGTCCGGGAGACCGTCGAGAGCTGGGCGGGGGAGACGGCGACCCGGACCGCGCTGATCCGGTTGCGGTCCGGCTCCGGATACCCGCTGCGCTCGCGGGCGATATCGGTGCGGGAACTCGGCGACGGCTGGGAAGAGTTGGAGATTCCGTACGGACACGGTCTCGACGCCTGGCTCGTCGAGTTCGGCCCGGACGTCGTCGTGCAGGAACCCGCGGATCTGCGGGCCGATGTGTTGGACCGGCTGCGCGCCGTGGCCAAGGACTGAGGAGGGACCGTATTCATGGCGACGAACGCGATCGACCAGACGCGCCGGATGCTGTCCCTCGTGACGTATCTGAGGGAGCGCCCCGGCGCCCATGTGCAGGACGTGGCCCGGGCATTCGGGATCACCGAGGACGAGCTGATCTCGGACCTCGACGTCCTGCCCATGTGCGGGACGAGCTTCCGGGGCGGCGATCTGCTGGACATCGACACTGACGGCGACCGGATCTGGTGGCACAACCCGGACGACGTGGCGGAGCCGCTGCGGCTCGCGGCGGACGAGGCGACGGCCCTGCTGGTCGCGGCGCGCGCCGTGGCGACGCTGCCGGGGCTGCGGGAGAGCGACCGGCAGGCACTGCTGCGGGCCACCGCCAAGCTGGAGACGGCGGCCGGTGAGGTCGGGGCGGCGAGCTCCCGGCTCTCGGTCACCTTCGAGTCCGAGGGCGGCGTCTTCGCCGATGTCGACCGGGCGATCTCGGAGCGGCGCCGGCTCTGGCTGCGGTACTACTCACCCGCGCGCGACGAGCTCACCGAGCGCGAGGTGGACCCGATCCGGCTGTTCGCCGTGGGGCATACGTACATGGAGGCCTGGTGCAGGTCCTCCGAGGACCGGCGTACGTTCCGGCTCGACCGGGTCGCCGAGATCCGGTTGCTGGACGAGCCGTCCGCACCGCCGGAGCTGGAACTGCGGGACCTGTCCGAGGGGCTGGTGCAGCCGGCGGCCGAGGACCCCGAGGTGGTGATCGAGGTCGGGCCCGGCGGCCGGTGGGTCGCCGAGTACTACCCGCACGACAGCGCGGAGGAACTGGCCGACGGCGGACTGCGGATCACCTTGCGCACGCCCGATCCGGCGTCGCTGCGCAGGCTTGCGCTGCGGCTCGGCGGGGAAGGGCGCATCGTCGCCCCACCGGAGCTGGCGCAGAGTGCGCAGCAGGCGGCGCGGGCGGCGCTCGCCGCCTACGACGGCCCTGCCTGAACGGATACCTGAGGAGATATGAGCAATATGTCTGTGATGTCGGGTATCTCAACTATGGTGGTACCGGAGTCCGTACGGTTCAAGGCGGCCTGCCCGGACTGCCGCGGGCGCTTCGAGCTCGCGGCGGGTGCCCTGCGCCTCGCCATCGGCTCCAGCCGTCGCACCACGTTCTACTCGTTCACCTGCCCCGAGTGCGGCGCCGCCGTCCGTAAGCCCGCCGGGGAGCGGATAGTGGAACTCCTCACGGGTGGGGGCGTGCGGACGCTGCGCCTCCACACCAGCCTTCAGAACTCCTGACACACGGACACCCGGTTCCTGCGACACCTAGACAACATCGAGGCTCTGCGCATGTTCTGGCCCATGCTCGCCATCGCCCTGGGATTCCTCGGGATTGCCGTCCTCGGCGTACTGGCCATCAAGGTGTTCGTCGAGGCCCAGCGCCTGGGGCGGCAGGTGACCCATACCACTCGGCGCATCAACCGGGCGGCCGAGGATCTCGAACGGGCCGCAACCGATCTCGCCGCCACCGGCGAGGCGTTGCGCTGACACGGACGAGGGAGCTGCGCGCCGGACCGGTCGGTCGGGGCGGGCGGGGCCTCCTGTTTCTCAGGTTCGGAGGGTACGCTGCTGGTGGCGGCCCTGAGAGCGAGGCGTGGGCCGTAATCGCAAGGATGCCTGGGTATTGCCCTGCGTTTACTTCTGCGGGATACGATCGCTGACAGTACGAAGATCGGGCGTCTGTCCGACGCTCGATCAGCCCCACCCCTGCTGCCTCGGTGAGAAGGTACACGCATATGTTCGGAAGGCTCGGCGCTCCCGAGATCATCCTGATCCTCGTCGTCATTGTTCTGCTGTTCGGCGCGAAGAAGCTTCCTGACATGGCTCGCTCGCTCGGCAAGTCGGCCCGCATCCTCAAGAGCGAGGCCAAGGCGATGAAGTCCGAGGGTGCCGCGACGGCCACCCCCGCGGACCCGCCGAACGATGCCTCCCAGGACCAGGCCGCCCCGCGCACCATCAAGGCCGCGCCCGGCGATGTGACGAGCTCGCGTCCGGTTGCCGAGCCGACCGACTCGACCAAGCGCTGACAACCGGGCCGACGCAGGCGCCGTGATGGTGACGGCCTGCTGCACGAGATGAGGACGTGGGTTGCTCAAGTCTGCCCGCAAGCAGGAGACGGACCCAGAGGGCCGCATGCCCCTGGTGGAGCACTTGCGTGAGCTGCGTAACCGGCTGGCGAAGGCTCTGCTGGCGATCGTCGTCGTCACGATCGTCGCCGCGTTCTTCTACAAGGGGATCATCGAGTTCTTCACCGACCCGGTGCTGAAGGCGGTCGGTTGTCAGTCGAGCTTCGCCGAACTCTCGAAGCAGGAGGACGGCACCTGTGCGCGCATCGTCCTGAACGGTCTGCTGACGCCGTTCACCCTTGCGCTCAAGGTCTCCCTCATGGCGGGTGTCGTCCTTTCGTCACCGATCTGGCTCTACCAGCTGTGGGCGTTCATCGCCCCCGGTCTGCACAAGCACGAGAAGAAGTACTCGCTCGCCTTCGTCGGCGCGGGCTTCCCGCTCTTCCTCGCCGGTGGCTTCTTCGCGTACAAGACGCTGCCCACGATGGCCAAGGTCCTGCTGGACTTCTCGCCGGCCGGCCTGGACAACCAGCTGCCGCTCGATGACCTGCTGGACCTGATCACGCGCATGGTGGTGGTCTTCGGACTCTCCTTCGAGCTGCCCCTGCTGCTCGTCATGCTGAACCTCGGCGGGGTCATCACCGGCAAGCGGATGCTCGGCTGGTGGCGCGGGATGATCATGGGAATCACGGTCTTCGCCGCCCTGGCCACGCCCAGTACGGACCCGCTCACCATGCTGGCCCTCGCCGGGCCGATCTGGGTCCTGTACTTCTGTGCCACGGCGCTCTCGCTCCTCAACGACCGCCGCAAGGCACGGCGCGCGGCGGAGGGACCTGCCGATGACGAGGCGTCGGAGCTGGACCTGACCCCCGAGGACATCGGTGAGATCGAATCGGTGTCGACGGCGGGGTCGCTGCCCGCACAAGCGGGGCCGGACCGTGACCGGGTGAACGGTTACGACGACATCACCTGACCTTGTAAGGTCCCCCGGGTGACCAGCGAGATCACCCTTTTCGTCAATCCCACCGCAGGACGCGGCCGGGGCGCGCACGCCGCGCAGCCGGCCGCTTCCGCGTTGCGGGCCGCAGGATTCTCCGTGCGCACGGTGCTGGGCGAGGACGCCGACGACGCGCTGCGGCGGGCCCGTGAGGCCGTCGCGGGCGGGACCGGTGCGCTGATAGCCGTGGGCGGGGACGGCATGATGTCCCTCGCCCTCCAGACCGTCGCCGGGACCATGACACCGCTCGGCGTCGTCGCCGTCGGCACCGGCAACGACTTCGCCCGCGCCCTCGGCCTGCCGATACGGGACCCGGCCGCCGCCGGACGGCTCGCAGCCGAGGCGCTCAAGGGCGGCAGCATCCGCGAGATCGACCTCGGCAGGGTCGGGGAGCGATGGTTCGGGTCGGTGCTCGCCTCCGGCTTCGACTCCCGGGTCAACGACCGGGGCAACCGGATGCGCTGGGCCGGCGGGCGGTTCAAGTACGACCTTGCGATCCTCGCCGAACTCGCCGCGTTCAGACCGATCCCGTACCGCATCAGGCTCGACGGCGGACCGGTCCAGGAGATCGAGGCGACGCTCATCGCCGTGGGCAACGGGTCCACGTACGGCGGTGGGATGCGGATCTGTGCGGACGCCGTCATGGACGACGGGCTCTTCGACGTGACCGTCGTCGGGGACTGCAGCCGCACCACCCTGCTCAAGGTGTTCCCCCGCGTCTACAAGGGCACGCACCTCGGCCATCCCCAGGTCACCGTGCACCGGGCCTCGTCGATCGAGCTGGTCGCGGCCGGTGTCACCGCGTATGCGGACGGTGAACCGCTCGGCGCCCTGCCGCTCACCGCGACCTGTGTGCCGGGCGCGGCCAGGGTTCTTGCACAGTGAATTAAAGATCGCGCTGACTGTCAGAGGTGACGGGTAGGCTCGTAACCAAGATGACAGAGGACCTCTCACCAGCTGAGCGATACCAGACTTTCCGGATCCGCGCCGCCGAGCAGGCCACGGCACTCGCGCCCTTCCGCGAGTTGTACGAGTTCGGTCTGGACCCGTTCCAGATCGATGCATGCAAGGCCCTGGAGGCGGGTAAAGGGGTGCTGGTCGCGGCCCCGACCGGGTCGGGCAAGACGATCGTCGGCGAGTTCGCCGTGCATCTCGCGCTGCGCCAGGGCCGCAAGTGCTTCTACACCACACCCATCAAGGCCCTGTCCAACCAGAAGTTCACCGATCTGGTGAAGCGCTACGGCGCGGACAAGGTCGGCCTGTTGACCGGCGACAACAGTGTCAACGGGGACGCACCCGTGGTCGTCATGACCACCGAAGTGCTGCGGAACATGCTGTACGCGGGCTCCCAGGCGCTCCGCGGCCTCGGCTATGTGGTGATGGACGAGGTGCACTACCTCTCCGACCGCTTCCGTGGCGCGGTGTGGGAAGAAGTGATCATTCATCTGCCCGATTCGGTGACCCTGGTGTCGCTGTCGGCGACCGTGTCCAATGCCGAGGAGTTCGGCGACTGGCTGGACACCGTCCGCGGTGACACCGAAGTCATCGTCTCCGAGAACCGGCCCGTGCCGCTCTGGCAGCACGTCCTGGCCGGCCGCCGGATGTACGACCTCTTCGAGGAAGAGACCGACCACGGCGGCCGCGGCGTCGGCCGCCGCGAGGTCAGCCCCGACCTCGTCCGGCTCGCCCGCATGGAGAACCAGCGCGGATACAACCCGCGCGAGCGCCGCCGCGGAAAGATGGTGCGGGAGGCCGACCGCGAGCGCGAGCGGCGCCAGCGCAGCCGGATCTGGACCCCGTCCAGGCCCGAGGTCATCGACCGGCTGGACGCCGAAGGCCTGTTGCCCGCCATCACGTTCATCTTCAGCCGGGCCGGCTGCGAGGCCGCCGTGCAGCAGTGTCTCCAGGCCGGACTGCGGCTCAACGACGACAGCAAGCGCCGCCTGGTGCGGGAGATCGTCGAGGAGCGGACCGCGTCCATCCCTCCCGAGGATCTCCATGTCCTCGGCTACTACGAGTGGCTCGAAGGTCTGGAGCGCGGCATCGCCGCGCACCACGCGGGCATGCTGCCGACCTTCAAGGAGGTCGTCGAGGAACTGTTCGTACGCGGGCTCGTCAAGGCGGTCTTCGCAACGGAGACCCTCGCCCTCGGCATCAACATGCCCGCGCGATCAGTGGTGTTGGAGAAGCTCGTCAAGTGGAACGGCGAGCAGCACGCCGACATCACCCCGGGCGAGTACACCCAGCTGACCGGGCGTGCCGGGCGGCGGGGGATCGACATCGAGGGCCATGCGGTGGTGCTGTGGCAGCGCGGCATGGACCCTGGAGCGCTGGCCGGACTCGCGGGTACGCGTACGTATCCGCTGCGGTCCAGCTTCCGGCCCTCGTACAACATGGCCGTGAACCTGGTGCAGCAGTTCGGGCGGCACCGGTCGCGCGAGCTGCTGGAGACCTCGTTCGCCCAGTTCCAGGCCGACCGCTCGGTCGTCGGGATCTCCCGGCAGGTACAGAGGAACGAGGAGGGTCTCGAGGGCTACCGCGAGGGCATGACCTGTCACCTCGGCGACTTCGAGGAGTACGCACGGCTGCGCCGTGACCTCAAGGACCGGGAGACGGAGCTCGCCAAGCACGGCGCGTCACAGCGGCGGGCCGCCGCAGCGGCGTCGTTGGAGAAGCTGAAGCCGGGCGACGTCATCCATGTCCCGACCGGGAAGTTCGCCGGGCTGGCCCTGGTGCTGGACCCGGGGCTGCCCGCCGGGCGGGCCAACACGCATCGCGGGCTCGAATACCAGGACGGGCCGCGGCCGTTGGTGCTCACCGCCGAGCGGCAGGTCAAGCGGCTCGCCTCCATCGACTTCCCCGTGCCGGTCGAGGCGGTGGAGCGGATGCGGGTGCCGAAGTCGTTCAACCCGCGGTCGCCGCAGTCGAGGCGCGATCTGGCGTCGGCCCTGCGGACCAAGGCAGGGCACATCGTGCCGGAGCGGCACCGCAGGGGGCGGGCCGAGGCCGCGGACGACCAGCAGATCGCCCGCTACCGGGCCGAGTTGCGGGCCCACCCGTGCCATGGGTGCAACGAGCGCGAGGACCATGCGCGGTGGGCGGAGCGCTACCACCGGCTGCAGCGGGACACGAAGCAGCTGGAGCGGCGGATCGAGGGGCGGACGAACACGATCGCCCGCACCTTCGACCGGATCGTGGCGCTCCTCACCGAGCTCGACTATCTGCGGGGCAATGAAGTCACCGAGCACGGGCGGCGATTGGCCCGGCTCTACGGCGAACTGGACCTGCTGGCCAGCGAGTGCCTGCGGGCAGGGGTCTGGGAAGGGCTGAACCCGGCGGAACTCGCCGCGTGTGTGTCGGCGCTGGTGTACGAGGCGCGGCAGGCGGACGACGCCGTGGCGCCGAAGCTGCCGGCCGGCCCGGCGAAGACGGCGATGGCCGAGATTGTCCGTATCTGGGGACGACTCGATGCCCTGGAGGAGGACTTCAAGATCAACCAGGCGGAGGGGGTCGGGCAGCGGGAACCCGATCTCGGATTTGCCTGGGCCGTCTACACGTGGGCGTCGGGGCGGACGCTGGACGAGGTGCTGCGCGAGGCGGAGATGCCCGCGGGGGACTTCGTACGGTGGTGCAAGCAGGTCATCGATGTGCTGGGGCAGATCGCGGCCGCGGCGCCGCCGGGCGCGGGCGCCGGGTCCGTGGCGCGCACTGCACGCAAGGCAACGGATGCGGTGCTCCGGGGGGTTGTGGCGTACAGCTCGGTGGGGTGACGGGGTGTGCGCTGCCGGTTCGGTCGGCCGGGCCTTGGGTGGGGCGCCTGCGGCGGTCCTGCCCGAGCCCGCCCCTTCCCGCTGTACCTGATGTGCGGCTCCGCCGCGGGGCGGGGCTCTGCCCCGGGCCCCGGACTCGAAGGCGTGATCCTGGTGCGCCGCTCCGGGCCGGAACGGCCGGTGGCCGCGTTCGCGGAGGCGGCGGCGGATGCGGCGCTGCGGATCGTGGGCGCGGAGCGCGCGTAGCCCGCGCACGGTTGCTGGTGGACGCGCACCCCGCGGACCCTCCCGGACATGCCTCGGCCGGTCCGCTGGGTGCGGACCGGCCGGAAGCTCACGCTCCTTCGTCGTTCGGGGACCGCCAGGGGGGCACCCCCTAGGTCCGATTGCTCTTCGCCGCCGCTCCGGCGCAGGCCAGCCCCAGCAGTACGGCCAGACCGCCGATGATGACGTTGTTGAGGATGACGCCCATGTCGGGGCTGCTGCCGACGACCCACGGCGAGACGATCATCCAGATGCCCATGGCGCAGATGGCCCAGCTCAGGCCGTACATCCGGTCCGGCATTGCTGTGAACCCGAGTCCCAGTACCGCGATCGCGATGCCCATGATCAGGTTGTGCTGCACGAGGGTGGGCTGGCTTGCCGTGAAGTGAAGTACCCAGGGCGAGACGGCGCAGTAGAGGCCGACGAGGAACACCGGTCCGTCCACGAGCGCCACATCGCGACCGCCGAGCATGCGGGAATAGCGCTCCCGCATTTCGGAAACATCCGGGTGACTGGTGATGTCAGCGCGGGTGTGTGAGACGTTGGACATGAGAGTCGTCTCCTTCGATCCTGCAGGCCCGACCGCGGTGTGAGGGGGGTGTGCCGTAGGCGCCTGCTCCACCATTCTGCGCTTATCTCGGCCTTATGCGTACATTTCGGACCACGTGGATCCTATGATTCCCGGGCGTCCAGGCGCCGGGCCAGGGCCGCCAGCTCGGGTGTGCGCAGGACCCGGTCCCCGTACCCCGGCAGCGGGACGTGCAGGGGCTCCGTCCAGCGTGGCGGGATCGCGCCCATGCCGTACACCGCCCCGGTCAGGGCGCCGATGACCGTCTCGACCGGCGTGCCGATCGTCATGCCGTCGACGGAACGCGCCACGATCTGGTCGGCGGGCCCGCCCTGCGACGGCGGCTCCACTCCGGCCTCGCGCAAGAGATCGGCCAGCCGCACACCGATCCACCGGGCATTGCCGACGTACGGGCCGCCGACCTCGTTGGAGACACACGCCAGGGTGATGTCGCGCTCGATGATCTCCCGCCCCAGCAGGTCCTGGAAGCTGACCGTGAGCGGGCGGGCGACCCCCTTGCCGTGGATCCACAGCCGCCACGAATCGGCGTCGATGCGGGGCACGACCAGGGCGGTGTCCACCCGGTAGAAGCTCTTGTTCGGGGTGATGAACGAGCTCAGGCCCCGGATCCGCAGATCCGCCCCGGGCGGTACGGCGGGCGCCGGTGACTCGGGGACCGGGAGGACCAGATCGTGCCGTGAGGCGGTGGCCCCGGCCTGCACGGAGGACGTCAGCCGCCGTCCCAGGAACCCCGCACCGGCCGAGGCCGCCGCCGCAGCGGTCGCCGCGATCACGAAACCGCGCCGGTCGAAGGCGCCGTCCCCCTGCCCGTCCCTCTCTCCAGCCGCTGGAGAGGGACGGAGCACCGGGCCGAGCCGTCCGACCAGGAGATGCAGCACCCCTGCGGCCAGTACGGCACCCACCACCGAGGGCAGGGCATCGGCGGGGCTGCCTTCCGGCCGTCCCACCGCCGCCACTGCCCCGACCACGCCGAAGACCAGAACGGCCGCCGAGCCGATCAGCCGGTGCCGCAGCGCCAGCAGCCCGACCGCCACGGCGGAAACCGCCAGCAGCGCCAGGATGCCCAGTTCGAGCACCAGCTTGTCGGCCGTGCCGAAGTGCCGTACGGCGAAGTCCTTCACGGCGGGGGGAGTGCGGTCGATGACCGCCCCGCCCACCGCCGCGACCGGACCCGCCTCCGGACGTACGACAGCCGAGACCAGTTCGGCCACGGCCAGGGCGCAGAACCCGGCGATCAGACCGCTGAGCCCGCCGAGACCGGCACGTGCCCAGCGGGACCGCCGGGACCCGGAGGACCCGTGCTCCTGCACGTTGTTCTGTTCCTCGTTCACATCCGGTGTTCGTCGCCGGACGCCCGGCGGATTGGTCCGTCACCCGATCGGATGAGAGGCGGTCATCGACCGATCCGTCTCGGCCCCGGCCGCGAATCAGCGCTGCTGGAACGGCATATGGCCGGGCGGCCCGGCCATGCCGACTACACCGACCGGACCAGCGGGTTCTTCCCACGGCCGCCGAGGAAGCGCTGAGCATCCGGGAGCCGGGAGCCGGCAGCCGTGGTCAGCTGTCAGCCGACGCCGCGCGCCCGTTCGAAGCGGGCGCGGGCC
The DNA here is from genome assembly GCF_053599875.1 of Streptomyces sp. NPDC005151. Classification (NCBI taxonomy): domain Bacteria; kingdom Bacillati; phylum Actinomycetota; class Actinomycetes; order Kitasatosporales; family Streptomycetaceae; genus Streptomyces; species Streptomyces sp. NPDC005151. The sequence continues at coordinate 173,343 of NZ_JBSFYR010000002.1, forward strand.
TCGGCCAGATCCACCACCGGGTCCGGATAGGCGAGCCGGGCACGGTCCGGGCCGGTGAGCTTCCACGGCTCGTGCACCGCAGCGCCGTCCAGGCCCGCAAGTTCCGGCACCCACCGCCGTACGTACGCGCCCCGTGGATCGAACCGCTTGCCCTGGATCAGCGGATTGAGTACACGGTTGGGGCGGGTGTCCGTACCGGTGCCCGCCACCCACTGCCAGTTGAGCTGATTGTTCGCCAGGTCCCCGTCGACCAGCAGATCCAGGAAGTGCCGGGCGCCGACGCGCCAGTCCACGTACAGCGTCTTGGTGAGGAAACTCGCGACCAGCATCCGGCCCCGGTTGTGCATCCAGCCCTCGTGCGCCAGCTGTCGCATCGCCGCGTCGACCAGCGGATAGCCGGTGAGCCCGGCACGCCACGCCTCGATCTCGTCGGGGTCGGACCGCCACCGGTCGCCGCGCGGACGGTAGTCGGCCCATGCGGCGTCCGGCCGGGCGGCGAGAACCTGGTGGTGGAAGTCCCGCCAGGCCAGCTGCCGTACGAACGCGTCGGCGCCCGGTCCGCCCTTCTCCCGTGCCCGGTGCACCAGTTCGGCTGCGGAGAGGCAGCCGAAGTGCAGAAACGGCGACAGCCGGGATGTCGCGTCCCCGGCGAGGTCGTCGTGGCCGGTCGCGTAGTCGGCCATCGGGCCGTGCAGCCAGGAGGCCAGCAGCCTGCGCCCTGCCGTCTCGCCGCCCTCGGTAACTCCCGTGGAGACGCCCGTCACCTCCGCTCGTGTCGGCAGCGGTGCGGACGTCGCCGTGTCCGGCACCCGTACCGTCCGCGGCCCGGTCAGTGTGCCCCGTACCCCCGCCGCCTCCCAACGGCGGAAGTAGGGCGTGAACACCGCGAAATGGTCACGGCCCGCCGGGACGACCAGGCCAGGGGCGAGCGCGGTGACCACCGCGTCATGGACGTGCAGGGCGCAGCCGACAGCCCCGAGAGCCGTACGCAGGCGCTCCTCGCGTTCCCTCGCGTACCCGCTCACCCCGGCCGCGATGTGCAGGCTCTCCGCACCCGTCTGCGCGACCATGGCGCAGGCCCCGGCCACCACATCGGTGCTGCGGACGACCAGCCGGCCGCCGCGGCGGCGCAGCCCCGCGTCGAGATCGACGAGGCAGTCGGCGAGGAACGCCCGCCGGTTCGGCGCGTCGAAACCGGTCCGGCGGATGCCGTCGTCCTGGACGAAGAGGGGGACGACGGCATCCGCGTCGCGCACCGCGGCGTGCAGAACGGGGTTGTCGTGCAGCCGCAGATCGGAGGTGAACAGCGCCACCGAGACGGTCATGGCAGGGAGCCCCTCATACGGTCGGGAAGGTCAGCAGTGCCAGTGGAGCGGACGTCGGCCGCACGGAGCCGCCGGCCGGCTCGACGGTGATTCCTATGCCCGACGCGCCGTCGACCGGCCCGTCCAGCAGTACCGTGTTGCTCGTCGCCGCCCGGTTCATCAGTCCCGCGGACCGCATGGTCCCGTGGTCGTCGAACCACAGCTGGTACACCTTGCCGTTGGGCGGCGTCTCCATCCCCGAGGCCACGAACACGGCCCGGTTCTCGCTGCGGGAGACCACGACCGTGCCCTTGGCCCCGCCCGTCAGCGCGCTGGACTTCGCCTTCGCGTCCGGCGCCGCGAGAACCTGCGCCACCTGCTCGCTCTGCTGCTGAGCCCGGTGTGCCTCCTGCTCTGCGTCCCGGGCGACCTGGTTCTGCCACACCGCGATCCCGCCGAACCCGGCAGCGGCGAGCAGAGACGCGGCGAGCGCGAAATCCGTCCAGCGGCCGGTCCGCTGGACGGAGACGGCCGAGCGGGTGCGCCGGCCGCGGGACGGGGATTCCTGCCGTACGGTCGTGATCTCTCGCAGCACCCGGTCGCGCAGTTCACGCGGCGGGGCCGCGGACACCGCGAGCCCGAGCCGGGTGGCGGTCTCGGACAGTTCCCGCACCTCCACGGCGCAGGCCTCGCAGTCGCCGAGATGGCGTTCGAACTCCCCGCGCTCCGCGTCCGGCAGCGCGTGCATGGCGTAGGCGCCGGTCAGCGTGTGCAGTTCGGCCCCGCTCATACGATCCACCTTGCTCATGCGCTCACCCCGAGGCAGTCGCGCAGCCGGATCAGTCCGTCGCGCAGTCGTGTCTTGATCGTCCCGAGCGGTACGGAGAGGAGTTCCGCCACTTCGCGGTAGGTCAGGCCGCGGTAGTAGGCGAGCGTGACGGACTGCCGTTGCAGCTCGGACAGGGACCGCATGCAGCGACGCACCTGCTCCCGCTCCAGCCGGCTCTCGACCTGCTCGGTGACCGCGTCGAACTCCGGCGTACGGTCAAGCAGCGCCGCCCGGTGCTCCCGGGCCGTCGTCGCCTCGACGGAGCGCACCCGGTCCACCGCCCGGTGATGGGCCAGCGTCAGCACCCAGTTCATGGCGCTGCCGAGGGAAGCCTGGAAGCGGGGGGCGGTCCGCCACACTTCCACCAGCACCTCCTGCGCCACCTCCTCCGACTGCGCGGGGTCGCGCAGCACACTCCGTACGAGACCGAGGACCGGACCGCAGACCGCGTCGTACACCTTGGCGAACGCAGCCTGGTCGCCGCGGCCGACCAGGCTCAGGAGTTCCTGGAGATCGGGCCCCGCCGATGGTGCTCCGCTGATGTGCACGGCTTGTTTCACGCGGGCTTCCTCCCAGGTTGCGCATCGGGTTCATGAGGTGGTTCGGAGCCGACGGCAGCGCGGACTGGTCAGCGCGTGAAATCTTTCCACGCCACCGCGAATTCGCGATACATCGTGGTTGACGCGTAAGGGTGCTCGCGATATGTTCGTGTACGAGTATTCGATGACGAAGTGATGATCTGACCAAGTGAAGGGCGGTGGGGGCGGTGGCCAAGCGGCGCAAACTCAGCAATCCTCTGGCGCTCACGGTGATGGTGCTGCTCGCCGAGCGGTCCATGCATCCGTACGAGATCGCCCAGACGCTTCGTCGACGCGGCAAGGAACACAGCGTCAAGATTAATTTCGGCTCGTTGTACACCGTGGTCCAGAACCTGGAGAAGCACGGGTATGTCGAGGTGGCCGGCGTGCAGCGCCAGGGCAACCGCCCCGAGCGCACGCTCTACGGCATCACCGAGGCGGGGCGTGCCGAGATGGTCGACTGGCTCTCCGATCTGCTCGCCGTTCCGGCCGCCGAGTACCCCGTCTTCGAGACCGCGCTCTCGCTGCTGCCGGTGCTGCCTCCGGAGGATGTCGCGGAGCTGCTGGAAACCCGGGAGGCGGCGCTGGCGGTCCAGTCAGCGGCGATACGGGGCATCCTCGGCCAACTGACGGAGAAGCTGCCCCGGGTCTTCGTGGTGGAGACCGAATACCAGCTCCACATGATCGATGCCCAGCTGGAGTGGATCAAGAAATTCCGTAGCGAGCTTCTCGACTCCACGATCAGTGGCATCGAGGAGTGGAAGTCCTTCCACGAGACCGGCGAGGTTCCGCAGGACTGGCAGGACCTGGACGAACAGGAGATCGTCCTCGATCCCGAGCGGAAGGCGTAGCGCCAAGCGGTACCGAAGAAAGAGAAAGACCCCGGCAGGAGCTGTTGGAGCAGCGCCCGCCAGGGTCTCGAACCCCGGACCGGCCATGCCGTGAGGGCGAGCCAGGCGATCGAGGTGCGGCACACCCAGGATAGCCCGGCTCCCGTCACGCGGATCGGTTCGGCATGCCCGAACACCCCGCTGACCACAGGAGAGCTCCGTCATGAGCACCCGTGCGCCCGCAGTAGAGGCGCGACAACTGATCAAGACCTATCCCGGCGATGTCACCGCACTGAACGGCATGGATCTCACCGTCGGTGCCGGCACGGTCTTCGGACTCCTCGGCCCCAACGGCGCCGGGAAGTCCACCACCGTCAAGATCCTCACCACCCTCGCCCGCCCCGACTCCGGCGCCGCGAGCGTCGCCGGACACGACGTGCTGCGCCACCCCGACCGGGTCCGCCGCGCGATCGGCGTCGTCGCCCAGAAGTCCGGCGCCGACCCGGTCGCCACCGGCCGGGAGAACCTGCTGCTGCAGGGCAGGCTGTACGGGATGCGGGGCGCCGCGGTCCAGCGCCGCGCCGATGAACTGCTGGACCGCTTCGACCTCGCCGACGCGGGGAAGCGGCAGGTCAAGGGGTACTCCGGCGGAATGCAGCGGCGCCTGGACGTGGCGCTCGGCCTGGTCCACCGCCCCGAGGTGCTGTTCCTGGACGAGCCCACCACCGGACTCGACCCCGAGGCACGTACGGCCATGTGGGACGAGATCGCCCGGCTGGCCGGCGACGAGGGCCTGACCATCGTGCTCACCACGCACTACCTGGAGGAGGCCGACCGGCTCGCCGAACGCATCGCGATCGTCGACCGCGGCCGGATCGTCGTCGAGGGCACCCCCGACGAACTCAAGGGCGAACTCCGCGGCGACGCCGTCCACATGGAGCTGCGCACCGACGCGGACCGTGCGGCGGTCACCGCCGCGCTCACCGGACTGCCCGGGGTGTACGAGGTACTGGCCGAGGGCCGACGGGTCAGCGTCCGCGCCGAGGACGGCGCCGCCGCCGTCCCCGTACTGCTTGGCGCCCTGGACCGGGCCGGCGCCACGGTGGCCGCCGCCACCGTCGCCCGCCCCTCTCTCGACGACGTTTATCTGCGCTACGCCGGACGCCGCTTCTCCGAGGCCGAGGCCGCAGACGCCCAGCAGATCCCCGCCACGGTCGCCGCAGGAGGTACCCGATGAGCAGTCCCGGCATCGCCCAGACCTGGTACATGACCCAGCGTCAGCTCATGGCGATCATCAGACAGCCGGTATTCCTGGCGATCTCCCTGGTCCAGCCGGTGATCTGGCTGTTCCTGTTCGGCAACCTCTTCAAGAAGGTCGTCGAGCTCGGCGGCTTCGGCACCACGTCCTATCTGGACTACCTGATCCCCGGCATTGTCGTGATGAGCGCCCTCGGATCGAGCATGTGGGCCGGAATGGGCACCCTGGAGGAGATCGAGCGGGGCACGCTCAACCGCTTCCTGACCACCCCGGTCAGCCGGAACGCGCTGATGAACGCCAACGTCGTGCAGAACGGCATCAGTACCGCCGTCCAGTCGGTCATCATCGTGCTGCTCGGCTGGGCCGCCGGTGCGACGTACCCGGGTGGTGCGGGCGGGCTGCTGATCCTGCTCGTCGCCTCGATCCTGCTCGGTACGGTCTTCGGTGCGCTCTCCAACGCGCTGGGGATGCTGGTCCGCCGGCGTGAGTCGATCATCGGTATCAACACGTTCCTGCTGCTGCCGCTGACCTTTCTCTCGTCCTCGTTCATGGCGCCGAGCCAGATGCCGTCCTGGATGCGTCAGATCGCCGACTTCAACCCGGTCAACTGGGCGATGGTGGCGGGCCGCTCGGCACTGACCGCCGATCCCGACCGGTGGCTGGTGCTCAGCCGCGGGGGAGCACTGCTCGTCCTCGCGGTGGTGGCGGTCTGGCTGTCGACCCGCACCTTCCGCTCCTACCAGAAGTCCGTCTGACGGCGCGTGCGGCCGCGGGGTCAGGAGAGCGCCGCGTCGTGGAACCGGCCCGGGAAGGTCTCCCCGGCCCGGCTCTTCGGCTTCCGGACCGCACGCAGCACCAGAAAGACCAGCAGGCCGAACGGCGACAGCAGAATAGTCAGCACCAGCAGAGGGCTCATCACCAGCGCGGGGACACCCAGCCGACGGCCCTCCAGGAACATCCACTGGCCGAGCAGCAGATCCCACGCGATGACCTGCGCCCAGATCGCCCCCGCCCCGTTCGCCAGCACGGTCAGGTCGCGGAACGTTGTCGATGTCGGGGCTGCGCACGGCAGTCCACAGTTCGGGGAAGACCGGCACGGCCATCATCAGATACACGGCCAGCACCGGCAGGACGGTCAGAGGGGACGCCGCGAGGCGCGCGGTGGGCCGCCAGTGCGGCGCCAGGATCATGAGCAGCCAGAAGGGCGCTGCCAGCCAGAACGAGACCTCGAAGAGTGCACCGGTCATGCCGTGAGCTCCTTCTCGACGGAATCCGTGGTGCGGAATACGGGAATCATGGGGTGCGGGGTTGGCAAGGACGGAAGGGGAGAACGCAGCGTGCGCGTCAGCGAGTTGAGCCGCAGGTCCGGAGTTTCGGTGACGACGATCAAGTTCTACGTACGGGAAGGGCTCCTGCCCCCGGGGGAGTTGACCAGCCCGAACCAGGCGTCCTACGACTCCGGGCACGAGCGCCGGCTGAAGCTGATCCGTGCCCTTCTGGACGTGGGCGGACTCTCGCTCTCCGCGATCAGTGACGTACTCCGGGCGATCGACGACCCCGTGCAGCCGGTGCGCGAGGTGCTGGGCGTGGCGGCGAAGCGGATCACGGCACTGGAGGGCAACGAGCCCGGGCCCGAACTGGACGACGCCCGCGAAGAGGTGGCCGAGCTGCTGGAGCGGCGCGGCTGGCGGGTGGAGGCGCGAAGTCCGGCCGGTGAGGCCCTGGCCGGCGTGCTGGCCGCGCTGCGGCGGGTCGGGCACGGAGGCTTCTGCGAGCTGCTCGACGACTACGCGAGCGCCGCGGAACCGGTCGCCCGGGCCGACCTCGACTACGTGGGACGGCGGGTGGCGCGCGAGGACCTGGTGGAGAGCGTGGTCGTCGGCACAGTGCTGGGCGAGGCGATGTTCAGCGCGCTGCGCCGGCTCGCGCACGTGGACGCGTCGGCCAGGGCGTACGGCGACGAACAGGGGGAGCGGGTCGGGGGCGGGTGAGAGGGACACATCCGACCCGTGGGCGCCCGGGTCACTGTCCGCCGGCACCGCCGCTTCGTATACGGACGACCCCGTCGCGTGCACACCGCCGCCGCACGCCGACGCCCCGGTCACCGTCCAGGGCGGACGGTGACCGGGGCGTGAAAATGCACCACAGGTGCCCGGCCGGGCGGCCTACGCCGCGCTCTCCTGCTCCCGCTCCACCTGCTGGTTCCACTCGCGCTTCACCGAGCGCCACGCGTCGTCGTTCTGGCCGAGGCGCCAGTAACCGGAGATCGACAGCTGCGGCAGCGGGATCTGCCGGTCAAGCCGCAGATGGCGGCGGATCTCCTTCACGAAGCCCGCCTCGCCGTGCACGAACGCCTGCACCCGGCCCACCGGGAACTCCAGGGACTTCACGGCCGCGGTCAGCGCGTCGCCGACCGGGCGGTCGCCACGGTGCAGCCAGGTCAGCTCGACCCCGTCGGCCGTCACGATCTTCTGCTCCTCGGACGCGTCCGCCACCTCGATGTAGGCGTGCGCCACCGCACCCACGGGCATCTGCTCCAGAGCCGCCGCGATCGCCGGCAGGGCGCTCTCGTCACCGGCCAGCAGGTGCCAGTCCGCCGACGCGTCGGGTCCGTAACCGCCGCCGGGACCCAGGAAGGTCACCGGGTCACCCGGAGACGCGCGGAGCGCCCACGGGCCCGCCAGGCCCTCGTCGCCATGGACCACGAAGTCGATCGCCAGCTCCCGGGCGACCGGGTCCCAGGAACGCACCGTGTAGGTACGGGTGGTCGGCCACAGCTCGCGCGGATACTCCTCGCGGATCCGGGCCATGTCGAAAGGGTGCGCGTAGTCGGCGCCCTCGGGCGCGAAGCACAGCTTGACGTAGTGGTCGGTGAACCCGGACAGCGCGAAGCCGGCCAGACCGTCACCGCCGAGCACCACCCGCACCATGTGCGGGGTGATCCGCTCGGTGCGCAGGACCTGGGCCCCCTGCGCCGTGGGTGCCTGCCGCGCCGGTCGTTCTGCCACGAGGTTCTCCCTGCTCCAAATGCTTAGGCTTGCCTAAGTTAGCACCTCAGGTCTGGAGCGTGGAGAGCAGCCGCTGCAGGGCACCGCCCAGTCCCCACTGGTCGGCCAGTGCCTCGAGGGCGGCGGGATCACGCGGCTCGGTGGGCAGCGCGGGATCGAACTCGGGCAGCGGTACGTCACCGGCGACCCGGACCACTGTCGGCGCGACGGCCACGTAGTCCCGCGCCTCGTCGAGCCGCTTGCGCTGCGAAGGTGTCAGCCTGGACGCCGGATCGTCCACCGCGGCCATGATCCCGGCCAGGTCGCCGAAGGTGTCTAGCAGTTTCGCCGCTGTCTTCTCGCCGATGCCGGGGACCCCCGGCAGCCCGTCGCTCGGGTCGCCGCGCAGCAGCGCCAGATCGACATAGCCAGAGCCGTCCACCCCGTACTTCTCGCGCAGCCACGCCTCGTCCGTGAGCTGGAGCGACCCGACACCCTTCAGCGGGTAGAGCACCCGCACCCCGCGGGCGTCGTCGACGAGCTGGTAGAGGTCCCGGTCGCCGGTGACGATGTCCACCGGGCCCGTGGCGAGGCCGGTGAGCGTACCGATCACGTCGTCCGCCTCGTACCCCGCGACACCGACCCGGGCGATGCCGAGCGCGTCGAGCACGTCCTCAATGATCGGGACCTGCGGGGCCAGCGTGTCGGGGGTCTCCTCCTCGTCGGGGAGTCCCTCGGCGGTCTCCACGGCGACGCGGTGTGCCTTGTACGACGGGATCAGCTCCACCCGCCAGTGTGGCCGCCAGTCCGCGTCCATGCAGGCCACCAGCTCGTCCGGCCGGTGGTCCTGGACGAGCCGCCCGATGAAGTCGAGCAGTCCGCGCACGGCGTTGACCGGCGTGCCGTCCGGCGCGCGCACCGAGTCGGGCACGCCGAAGTAGGCGCGGTAATAGAGGGATGAGGTGTCTAGCAAAAGGCACTTCTTGGGCCTGGTCGTCATGGCATCAGCATGCCTGTAGGACGGCCGAGAACGGGAAACGCCCTCACCACATCGAGCAGGGGCGTGTAGGCGCGGCCAGCGGTCAGCCGGACGATCGCGATCCCGTTCCGGCCGACGAACCGGCGGCGGCCCTGGTGCGGCTCGGCGACCGCCGGGTTCTGCAACACATCGACCACCTCGGTAGCGCCCTGGGAGGAGCTCTCGGCGAGGAAGTGGCTGGAGCCACAGACGGCGAAGCCCCCGCCGGGCGCTGGCCAGACGGGGGCAGCGGCCTCGGAGCGGTCGGCTTCATTCTGCTCGCGGGCGACGCAGCCAAGCAACTCGACAACATAGCCGACGCGATCAAGCTCGCGTACAAGATCGCCTCCTCGCCGTTCTCCGCCAAGCTGGACCGGGTCTCCGAGCATCTGCAGATGAAGGACCTCACCGCGGCTGCGCGGGAACTGAAGGGAGAGGTGGTCGCGCGGAAGGCGGACGGTACCCCGGTGGGATCATGCCCACGAGGTTCGGGACGCCCAGAACTGCCTGCTCAACACGATCGGTGACATCAACAAGAAGCTGGCCCATCCCAAGACGGGTGGTGCCGAGCGGGACCTTCTCGTCGCTGGCATCGAGGATGCGCTGGTCGGGGACCTTGGGGGTTTTGCCTTCGGCGACGGCAGCGCGAATGTCGACTTCGGCCTTGGCGATGGCCTGTTGCGCTTCGAAGGCTTTGCCCTCGGCGGCAGCGATCGCTTCGTTCGCGGCGTCCAGGTCGGCGAGGGCCTTGCGGACGTCCGCCGGGAAAACGACGAGGACGCCGCCCCGGGGCCATCGCCCCGGAACGCCGCCCCGCTGCCGTCAGTCGGCCGTCAGTTGCGCCAGTGGATATCGACGCGTTCGGGGTCGATGCCACGCCGCCCCCGAACGCCCGGCTTGACCACGATGTGCTGAAGCGCGGACGACAGCAGGTCGCGTCGTCCGTCGGTGTCGCGCTGCTCCCACGCTTCCGCGAAGGTCATACCGAGGCTCACGTAGTCGACCTCAGGTTCGTCAGGCATGGCCAGCAGCTCACGGCGCTTGGCCTTGAGCTTGCGAAGGTCTGACATGAGCTCAGCCTCGCGCTCGTCGTCGTCCACGTCCGCGAGTTCCGCCGTGGTCGACTTGATGGCCGCTTCGGTCGCGGCGAGTTCGGCGACCTCGCGCACCGTCTCGTGGGCTTCGACGACTTCGAGTTTGCCCACCGTCGCCAGGAAAGTGCGCTCCACGTGCTCCTCGATCCGCTCGGCGACGATGGAGGTTGCCCGTACGCAGCCGGTACCGTCCGAACGGCCGTGGCAGGCGTACCGGGTCACCGGGTTGTGGCCGCCGGTCTTGTTGACCCGCATGGAGCCACCACACGAAGAGCACCGCAGTAGGCCCGACAGTAGCCGGGCACGCCGCTTGCGTTGCCCGCCCGGTGTTTTCGTCGGCGCGAGCAGTGCGCGGAGCCGCAGCACGTCCTCTTCGGGGAGTATCGGCTCCCACACCTGGACCGGCTGGCCGTCGGCGTCGGTGACGACCTTCCCCTTGTGCGTCATGTGGCCGAGCGTCGCCGCCTGCGTGAGGACGATGCGCAGCGACGTCATCGACCACGCCTTGGCCTTGCGCGGGACCGAGCCGACTGCGTTGAGCACATTGGTCGCGTAGTAGACAGACTTGCCGTTCAGCACCAGGTCGGCGGCCTTGCGGACGTACGCGGCTTCGACCGGGGCGACTTCAAGGGCCTTTCCGGCGCCGTCGGGGTTGTCGACGATGCGGTATCCGTACGGTGCCGAGCCTCCCGGCCATCGCTGGGCTTTCACCAGTGCGGCGCGGGCGGCGGTGACGCGGTCGCGGATGGTGGCCGCTTCGAACTCGGCGAACACGCCGAGCAACTGGAGCAGCATGCGACCGGCTGACGTCGTCATGTCGAACGGTTCCGTAGCGGAAACCAGCGACACACCGGCCTTCGCCCACTCCTCGGTGAGTGACGCAAGGTCGGACACGGAGCGCGCCACGCGGTCAATGCGCCAGACCATGACCGTGTCGACGCGACCAGCGGCGACGGCTTCGCGGACCCGGGCAAGGCCGGGGCGGTCGAGGCGGGTCTTGGTGGCCGATACGTCGACGTCCTCGATGATGTCGGCGAGGGCCCATCCTCGTGCGTGGCACGTAGCCTGGATGACTTCTCGCTGGCGCTCGATGGACGTGCTCTCGTCCGTGGCCTTGGAGATCCGGGCGTACCCGATGACTCGCCTCGGCACATGCGCTGCTGTCATGCGGGTGATGGTAACCCGCGGCGACGTGGCGTCGAGGAGCATTAGCCTCACACCCCGATGATGCCGCACCTCACTGACACCGACCCAAAAGTGAACTGCGTCACTGTTTTGTTTGGCTCGTGTAAGTGCGGGCAGGCGCGCCATCGGAGCGGACCACGTCGCCATTTCCACTGCAGCGCGTGCCAAGCGGACCGAATCCGCGCCGCTCCACGGTCTGCCGGAGGGGGTGGCAGACCGTTTTCGGTTCAACGCGTGAGGTGTATGTGTCAAGGCTGCAAGCCGACCATCTGTACAAGGTGTTCGGCAGACGACCCGATCAAGCCGTGCAGAAGCTCGAGAGCGGCACGGACCGCGACGCGCTGCGCGCCGACGGAACGACCGCAGCGGTGATCGACGCCTCGTTCACCGTGGAACCGGGCCAGATCTTCGTCGTGATGGGTCTGTCCGGATCCGGCAAGTCCACGTTGCTGCGGATGCTCAACGGGCTGCTGGACCCCACAGCCGGACGCGTGCTGTTCGACGGCCAGGACCTGACCGCCCTGAGCCCCCGTGAGCTCCGCGCCGTCCGCTCCTCGAAGATCAGCATGGTCTTCCAGCACTTCGCCCTGTTCCCGCACCGGAGCGTCCTGGAGAACGCCGGGTACGGCCTCGAAGTGCAGGGTGTGCCGCGCGCCGAGCGCGAGAAGCGCGCCGCCGAGGCGCTGGAGCTGACCGGCCTCGCCGGCTGGGAGAAGTCCTGGCCCGACGAGCTGTCCGGCGGTATGCAGCAGCGCGTCGGCCTGGCCCGCGCCCTCGCCACCGACGCCGACCTGCTCCTCATGGACGAGTCGTTCAGCGCGCTGGACCCGCTGATCCGCCGCGACATGCAGGACCAGCTGCTCGAACTGCAGAAGCGGCTGAAGAAGACCATCGTCTTCATCACTCACGACCTCAACGAGGCCATGCGCCTCGGCGACCGGATCGCCGTGATGCGGGACGGGAGGATCGTCCAGCTGGGCACCGCCGAGGACATCCTCGTCACCCCCGCCAACGACTACGTCGCCTCCTTCACCCAGGACGTCGACCGCTCCCGGGTGCTGACCGCGGGCGCCGTCATGGCCGAGCCGCACACCGTCATGGGCACCACGGGCGACGACGGCAAGGAACTCCGTACGCCCGACGACGTCCTCAGGGCGGCGCCGGCCACGGTCTCCGAGTCCACGCCGATCATCGAGCTGTTCACGCCGTGCTCGCGCAGTGGTGTCGCGGTCGCCGTGACCGACGCCAACGGCAAGCTCGTCGGGGTCGTACCCCGGTCCCGGCTGCTTGCCGTCCTCGGCGAGCCGATGACCCCCATCGAGCTCCCGCAGGACGCCACGACCACTGCGAAGCAGGACGCCACGACCACTGCGAAGAAGGTGGCCGCCGATGTTTAGGCTCCCGCTCGGTGAATGGGTGAACAGTGCGGTCGACTGGCTGCAGACCCACCTGGCCTGGCTGTTCGACGCGATCAGCTCCGTCGTCGGCGGCATGTTCGACGGCATAGCCGCCGTCCTCTCCGCCCCGGCCCCGCTGCTCTTCGCGGGCATCGTCGCCGTCATCGCCTGGTGGCTGCGCGGTCTGCTCGCGGGTGTTCTCGCCTTCGTGGGCTTCGCGCTCATCGACTCGGTCGAGCTGTGGGACGAAGCGATGGACACCCTCACACTGGTGCTCGTCGCGACCATCGTCACTCTGGCCCTGGCCGTCCCGCTCGGCATCTGGGCGGCGCGCTCCAGGACGGTGTCCGCGGTGACCCGGCCGGTCCTCGACTTCATGCAGACCATGCCCGCCATGGTCTATCTGATCCCCGGCGTCATCTTCTTCGGCGTAGGCGTCGTGCCCGGCATCATCGCCACCATCATCTTCGCGCTGCCCCCGGGCGTCCGGATGACCGAGCTCGGTATCCGCCAGGTCGACGGTGAACTCGTCGAGGCGGCCGAGGCCTTCGGCACCACCTCGCGCAACACCCTGCTGCGGGTGCAGCTGCCGCTCGCCCTGCCCACGATCATGGCGGGCATCAACCAGGTCATCATGCTCGGCCTGTCCATGGTGGTCATCGCCGGCATGGTCGGCGGCGGCGGCCTCGGCGGCTCCGTCTACCGCGCCATCGGCAACGTCGACGTCGGCCTCGGCTTCGAGGCGGGCATCTCCATCGTCATCCTGGCGATGTATCTGGACCGGATGACCAGCGCGCTGGGCCGCGAGGTCTCCCCGCTGGGCCGCCGCGCCCTCGCCAAGGCCCAGTCGGTGGCCGGCGGACTGAAGATCTGGAATTACCGTCCGCAGCCCGCCGTCGCGGTCGTCGGCGTCGTCGTCCTCGCACTCGTCGCCGGTGGCATGGGCATCTTCGGCTCGTCGAAGCAGGACACCGGTGCCGCCACCGACGCATCGAACGTCGGCAAGGGCAAGAAGATCAGCATGGGATACATCCCGTGGGACGAGGGCATCGCCTCCACCTTCCTCTGGAAGGAGCTGCTGGAGCAGCGCGGCTTCGAGGTCGACGTGAAGCAGTACGAGGCCGGCGCGCTCTACACCGGTATGGCGAACGGCCAGATCGACTTCGAGACCGACTCCTGGCTCCCGGTCACCCATGCCACGTACTGGAAGAAGTACCGGGACCGCCTGGAGGACATGGGCTCCTGGTACGGCCCCACCTCCCTGGAGCTGGCCGTCCCCTCGTACGTGAAGGGCGTCGACTCGCTCGACGACCTCAAGGGCAGGGCGTCCGACTTCAAGGGCCGCGTCGTCGGCATCGAGCCGAGCGCCGGTGAGACCGGGCTGCTCAAGGACAAGATCCTGCCAGGGTACGGCCTCGACAAGGAGTACAAGGTCGTCGACGGGTCCACGCCCTCGATGCTCGCCGAGCTGAAGCGCGCGTACGCCAAGAAGGAACCGATCGTCGTCCCGCTCTGGTCGCCGCACTGGGCGTACAACCAGTACGACCTCACCAAGCTCAAGGACCCCAAGAACCTCTGGGGCAAGGGCGACGGCATCCACACCCTGACCCGCAAGGGCTTCTCCGACGACAACCCGCACGTCGGCAGCTGGCTGAAGAACTTCAAGATGACCGAGGACCAGCTCACCGGTCTTGAGGCGAAGATCCAGACGACCGGCAAGGGCAAGGAGCAGGACGCGGTCCGCGCCTGGCTGAAGGAGAACCCGGGCGTCGCCGACAAGTGGACGCCCGTGGCCAAGGCGGCGAAGGGCGCGAGCGGCAAGGACGAGCGCGACCGTACGGTCGAGATGGCCTGGTTCCCCTGGGAGGAGGACATCGCCGCCACGTATCTGTGGAAGGCCGTCCTGGAGGAGCGCGGCTACAAGATCGACCTGAAGCAGTTCGAGGTCGGCCCGATGTACGCCGCGATGTCTCGCGGCCAGCTCGACGTGCAGTTCGACGGCTGGCTGCCGTACACCCAGAAGAATTACTGGAACACGTACGGCTCCCGGCTGACCGACCTCGGATCGTGGTACGGACCGACGTCGCTGGAGATCGCCGTCCCCTCGTACGTCAAGGGCATCGAGTCGTACAAGGACCTCAAGGGCCGCGGTGACGAGTTCAAGAACCGGATCATCGGTATCGAGCCCGGCACCGCCACCATGGCCAACCTGAAGAACAACGTGCTGCCCGCCTACGGCCTCGACAAGGAGTACAAGGTCGTCGACAGCTCCACGCCGTCGATGCTCGCCGAGCTGAAGCGTGCGTACGCCAAGAAGGAGCCGATCGCGGTCATGCTCTGGACGCCGCACTGGGCGTACAACGAGTACGACCTCACGAAGCTGAAGGACCCCAAGAAGGCCTTCGGCAACGGCGACACGATCCGCACGATCGCGAGCAAGGACTTCCCGAAGAACTACCCGCAGCTCACCAAGTGGTTCAAGGACTTCAAGCTCAGCGAGCAGCAGCTGGCCGGACTGGAGAACGAGATCCAGCAGCGCGGTACGGGTCACGAGGAGGAAGCCGTGAAGGCCTGGATGGACAAGAATCCGGGCATCGCCGACACGATGGCTCCCCAGTAAGGAGCCGGAACAGCCGGAACAGCCGGAAGTGTCCGTTCTCAACCAAGTCAGTCGACGGCGAGCGGCTGACTAGGGCGGACTAAGTTCGTTGAGACGGCCGCACCCGGTTCCGCCCACCCGTTTCGGCCCGGTGGCCTGCGACGAGTGGATTCGTTGAGACGGATCCGTATGCGACTCGGTTGGACGAGACGGGACAGGAAGGGGTGGGCGCCGTCATGGGGGCGGGCCCACCCCTTCCGGCTGCCGCGATGTTCATTTACCGGCTGTCCTTGCGCAACCGTGTGCGTAAGGTGCTGGCAGCCGGAAGGATGACGAGTTGGGAGGGAGCTGGACATGGACGACAAGGAATCACTCCGCGTGGGCGCCGCGGTCCGCCGACGGCGCAGATCCCTGGGGCTCACACTGGCCGCGGTCGCGAGCCGCAGCGGCCTGTCCGTGCCGTTCCTCAGCCAGATCGAGAACGAGAGGGCCCGGCCCAGCGCCCGGTCGCTGGACCGGGTTGCCGACGCCCTGGAGACCACCACGGCACGGCTGCGCGCCGCTGCCGACTCGGCGCGCGCCGTCGAGGTGGTCCGGGCGGGCGAGGGGGACGGGGTACGCCGAGTGGTGCGCGGGCGGCATCAGCTCAGCGCGCTGGAGTTCACCGGCGAGATCGACCTCGGCCGGGAGTTCCAGCACCGCAACGACGAGGTGATGTACGTGGTGGACGGCGCCGCGGAGGTGGAGGCGGAGGGGCAGGCCTACCGGCTGGAGCGCGGCGACACGCTGTTCCTGTCAGGTGGGGTACGGCACCGCTGGCGGGCCACGGTGCCGGGGACGCGGCTGCTGCTCGTCGCAGTCGCGGAACACGTCGACGCCACGAACGACCCGAGACGCTGAGACCCGGTGCCCCAACCGCTGCCTGTTCGCCCGCCACGCCGGCCCTGACGGCGTCCCGCACGCTGACCACGGCGAGCAGGCCGCGCTCGGGGCCCGCGGCGCCGACCCTCACCGGGCTTGCTCCGAATCAGGGGCCGGTCTCGGGTGGGACGACGGTGACCTTGACCGGCACCAATCTGACCGGGACGACCGCGGTGAGCTTCGGCGGTACGGCGGCGGCGTCGTTCACGGTGGTTTCCGCCACCCAGGTCACCGCCACCACACCACCCGGAACCGCAGGACCCGTCCAGGTCACGGTCACCACCCCGGGCGGCA
Organism: Streptomyces sp. NPDC005151; assembly: GCF_053599875.1. NCBI lineage: Bacteria > Bacillati > Actinomycetota > Actinomycetes > Kitasatosporales > Streptomycetaceae > Streptomyces > Streptomyces sp. NPDC005151. The sequence goes on from NZ_JBSFYR010000002.1 coordinate 189,637, forward strand.
CCAGTGGCGGCCTCGCGTACTTCTACGTCAACGCGCCGACTCTCACGTCCGCGGCTCCGAGTCAGGGGCCGGTCTCGGGTGGGACCGTGGTGACCTTGACCGGCACCAATCTGACCGGGGCGACCGCGGTGAGCTGCGGAGGCGCGGCGGCGGCGTCGTTCGGGGTGGGCTCCGCCACCCAGATCACCGCTATCACGCCACCCGGAATCGCGGGGCCGGTCCAGGTCACGGTGACCACCCCGGGGGGTACCAGCAACGGTCTCTCCTACTTCTTCCTCAACCCGCCGGCTCTCACCGCGCTTTCTTCCAGTCAGGGGCCGGTCTCGGGTGGGACGACGGTGACCCTGACCGGCACCAACCTGACCGGGACGACCGCGGTGAGCTTCGGAGGCGCGGCGGCAGCGTCGTTCACGGTGGTCTCCGCCACCCAGATCACCGCCACCGCCCCAGCGGGCAGCGGATCGGTGCAGGTCACCGTGACCACCCCGGGCGGCACCAGCAACGGACTCTCCTACACCTATGTCGCGGCGCCGACCCTCACCGCGGTTGCTCCGAGTCAGGGGCCGGTCTCGGGTGGGACGACGGTGACCCTGACCGGCACCAACCTGACCGGGACGACCGCGTGAGCTTCGGCGGTACGGCGGCGTCGTTCACGGTGGTCTCCGCCACCCAGGTCTCCGCCACCACGCAGGCCGGAATCGCGGGGCCGGTCCAGGTCAGGGTCACCACCCCGGGCGGCACCAGCAACGGACTCACCTACAGCCGGATCCAGCCGCCCGGCATCTGACACTTCCGCAAGCTGTCGCACCAGACCACTCCCCGACCCACCTGGGGCGATCCGGTCGCGGCGTTCGGGGATCGTGGTGGCGATGCCCCGACGCCGCAGGATCCGGCGGATCGACCTGCTGGAGTGGGCCTTGTCGGCCAAGACCCGATCCGGTGCCATGCGGAGCCGGCCCGCTTCTGGGAACACGGATCTGGTTCAGGACCGCTTCGAACGCGGTCGTGTCGCTGACGTTTCCGGGCGTGAGCACGATCGACAGCGGCAGGCCGCGGCCGTCCACGCGTTTCCCGTGCTGCCCGCCGCACTCGTCGACGGGCGGTATCTCACGTGGCACGGGCCGTCACTGGCCGCGGCGCCTGCGGCGCTGCGAGCAGCGCTCCGCCGAACAGTCCGCGCAGTGTACGGAGCCCGGTCACGGCCCAGGCCGTCACCAGCAGCACGTACAGCGCGACGGCCAGCCAGGTGAACGCCGTCAGACCGGTGTGCCGGGCCAGCCCCGCGGCGCCCGTGACACATGTGCCGACCGGGAAGGTGAAGCCCCACCAGGTCATGCTGAACGTCATGCCGCCCCGTACCGCGCGCACCACCATCGACACGGCCAGCGCCAGCCACAGGAGCGCGAACCCCATCACCGGCACCCCGTACAGCACGGCGAACGCCCCGAGCGCGGAGGCGTACGGCGCCCCGATCGCGCCCGGCGCCGCATCGGCGAGCTGACCGACCGCGGTCGTCGACTGGCCCAGCGGACCGAGGACCAGGAACAGCGTGGGGGTCAGGGCGAGGGGCAGCGGACCCTGGTGGACGAGCCGCGCGAAGATCAGCGGCAGCATCACCAGCGTCGCCAGCAGGCTCAGTCCGAACATCGCGTAGCAGGCGAGCAGCATCGCCTCCTGCCACTGACCGGAGGGCAGCTCCGGCACCAGCAGCGGGCCGAGTGCCGCGGAGACCATCGGCGCCACCACCGGCAGCAGCCAGACCGGCGACGCGGTCCCGGGCGCCGGACGGTGGCGTACGACCATCAGATACGGGATCGCGACCGCGACGGCCAGGCCGATCGCCGTGCCCGCGCTGTAGAGCACCACGTCCACGGCGAGGGCAGCTCGATGCCCGAGAACATCCCGGCCGACCACCATGGTGGAGCCGCCGACGGCCAGCAGCGCCATCGAGAGGCAGCCGTAGAACGGGGCGACGGCCGGGTCGAGGAGATGGGCGCGGGCCTGGTCGCGGTGGGCGGACCAGTGCCCGGCACGGGCGGCGAGAACCGCGGCGAGCAGCACCGCGGCGAGCGCCCACACCACCGTGCAGGCCGCCCGCAGCCCGGGCACGTGCACGGGAAGCGCCGCGCCCGCGCCGGCCACGATGGCCGTGCCCATGACCGTCGCGTACCAGTTGGGGCCGAGGTACCGCAGAGAAGGAAGCCGCACAGCGGCGGAGTGCGGGGCGCTCGTCTGCGCGCGGGTCTGCGAAAAGATGGCCATGCCACGATCTTTGTTCCGGAGGCCGTCCCCCACCAGGGAGCTTGTCCCTATGAGGCCATAAGCTGGCTTTATGCTCAGCGACGCGCCCGCACCTGTCCTCCTGTCCCACCGGGTCCCCGACCTCGGAGCGCTGGAGCTGCTGCTCGCCGTCGCCCGGCACGGCAGCCTGGGACGCGCGGCACGGGACGTCGGCATCACCCAGCCCGCCGCCAGCAGCCGCATCCGGTCGATGGAGCGACAGCTCGGTGTGGCCCTCCTCGACCGGTCGCCGCGCGGCTCCCGGCTCACCGACGCGGGCGCGCTCGTCACCGACTGGGCGCGCCGGATCGTCGAGGCCGCCGAGGCGTTCGACGTGGGCGCGCAGGCGCTGCGCGACCGGCGCGACTCGCGGCTGCGGGTCGCCGCCTCCATGACCATCGCCGAATATCTGCTGCCGGGCTGGCTGATCGCCCTGCGCGCCGAACGGCCGGACACCGCGGTCTCGCTGCTCGCGGGCAACTCGGCGGCGGTCGCGGAGCGGCTGCTCGCCGGCGAGGCCGACCTCGGTTTCGTGGAGGGGCTGTTCATACCGGAGGGCCTCGACGGCACGGTCATCGCGCACGACCGCCTCGTCGTCGTGGTCGCCCCGTCCCACGCGTGGGCCCGCCGCCGCACACCGCTGACCCCGCAGGAACTGGCCGCGACCCCACTGATCCTGCGCGAGCGCGGCTCCGGCACCCGACAGGTCCTGGACGCGGCACTGGCGGTGCACGGCGGGCTGGCGCAGCCACTGCTCGAACTCTCCTCGACGACAGCGGTGAAGGGCGCGGCGGAGAGCGGTGCGGGACCGTGCGTCCTGAGCGAACTGGCGCTGGGGGAGGAGCTGTCCTCGCGGCGGCTGGTGAAGATCCCGGTGGCGGGGGTACGGCTCCGACGCCAACTGAGGGCGGTCTGGCCTTCGGGGCACCGTCCCACGGGCCCGGCCCGCGACCTGCTCGCGCTGACGGCGCGCGAGGCGTAGTACGGCGCGCGAGGCGTAGTACGGCAGCGGGAGGGGACCGGGGCGTCCTGTTGCCGTCCCGTGCTCGAACACCGGACGGGCCTCCTACGCGTCCGGCGCGGGACCGGCCTGATGCGCGGACGGCCTGATATTCGGTTGGCCCGGCTCCGGCTCCGGCTCCGGGCCAAGATGCGCAGATGAACGTGACCGCGCCTCCCGCAACCGGCGTCCGCCACCACTGGGCCGATCTTCCGGACGTCGTACGCAGCGCCGTTGAGGACATTCTCGGCGCCCGTGTCGTCGACGCGCGGAACCAGAGCGGCGGGTTCTCACCGGGCGTCGCCGCCCGGATCCGGCTCGCCGACGGGCGGCGCGCGTTCGTCAAGGTGGTCAGCGCCGAGGTGAACCCCGGCAGCCCCGACCTGCACCGCGCCGAAGCCCGCATCACCGCCGCTCTCCCGCCCGACGCCCCCGCACCACAGCTGCTGGGCTCGTACGACGACGGAACCCGGGTCGCCCTCGTCCTCCAGGACGTCGGCTACTTCGTCGCGCACTCGCTGATGCCGGACCCGCCGGGGCTGCCGACCTTCCGGGCGTTCCAGGGCGCGCAGGGGGGCGGCGGCACTGGGGTGGCTGCGCGGCAGGCTCGTACGGCGCACGCCGTAGCCCGCCGACCGGCGCACGGTCAGCCCCGCATCGACGCCGCCACCAGCGCCTGCATCACCCGCAAGTCGTCACCCATCTCCGGATGCCACTGCACCCCCAGCACCCACTGCGGCCCCGGGGATTCGATGGCCTCCACCGTGCCGTCCGCCGCGTGGGCCGACGCCACCAGGTCCGGAGCGAGCCGGTCCACGGCCTGGTGGTGGTAGGTCGGTACGGGGGACTCCTCGGGCACGATCGACGCGTACAGCGTTCCCGGAACCGGTGTCACCGGGTGGGCGCCGAAGACTCCGGTCGTGTCCAGCGGGCCGGTGTGGCCGTTCAGGTGCTGGATCAGAGTGCCGCCGAGCGCCACATTGAGCAGCTGCATACCGCGGCAGACGCCGAGCAACGGCGTACCGGACTCCAGCGCGGCTCCGATCAGGGCCAGCTCCCAGGCATCGCGCTCCGGTGCGGGCGGCCCGGTCCGCGGATGCCGGTCGGCTCCGTACCGTACGGGGTCCACATCGGGCCCGCCCGCGATCACCACCGCGTCGAGCCGGGCGACCACCGAAGCCGCGAGGTCCGGATCGTCCGGTGGGAGGAGTACAGCCAGACCGCCCGACTCGCGGACCAGGCGTGCGTAGTCCGCCGGCAGCAGCGTCGCGGGCAGGTCCCAAACGCCCCAGCGCGCCGAAGCCTCCAGATAAGCGCTGATTCCAATCAGCGGATGGTTCATCCGATCCCTCTCTCACACGGCACGCGGAACGCATCGGCACCGTATCCAAAGCTCTTGCGCTACCCATAGGTTTGGATCACCTATCGGCCTGCGAGGAGAGGATCCATCCGTGTCCGACCGAACAGCTCCGCTCGCCGTCGAAGAACTGCGTGTCCTTGTCAGAAGCGCTGAGATCGACACCGTGGTCCTGGCCTTCCCCGACATGCAGGGAAGGCTGCAAGGCAAACGGTTCGCGGCACCCTTCTTCCTCGACGAAGTCATGGAGCACGGAACCGAGGGCTGCAACTACCTCTTGGCCGTGGACACTGACATGAACACCGTCGACGGATTCGCGATGTCCTCCTGGGAGCAGGGCTACGGCGACTTCGCGCTGCACCCCGACCTCACCACCCTGCGTCGGGTTCCCTGGAACCCGGGCACCGCGATGGTCATCGCCGACCTCGCCTGGGAGGACGGTTCACCCGTCGTCGCCTCACCCCGTCAGATTCTCCGCAGACAGCTGAAACGACTCGCGGGCCACGGCTACACGGCGCATGTCGGCACCGAGCTCGAATTCATTGTCTTCAAGGACACCTACGAGCAGGCCTGGGACCGCAACTACCGCGATCTGACTCCGGTCAACCAGTACAACGTCGACTACTCCGTCCTCGGCACCGGCCGCATCGAGCCGCTGCTGCGCCGCATCCGTAACGAAATGGCTGCCGCGGGTCTCACCGTCGAGTCCGCGAAGGGCGAGTGCAACCCCGGGCAACACGAGATCGCGTTCCGTTACGACGAGGCCCTGGTCACCTGTGACCAGCATGCCATCTACAAGACGGGCGCCAAGGAGATCGCCGCCCAGGAGGGCGTCGCGCTCACCTTCATGGCCAAGTTCAACGAGCGCGAAGGCAACTCCTGCCACATCCACCTCTCGCTCCAGTCCATCGACGCGGCCGGGCGCAACGCCATGGCGGGCGAGGACGGCGACATGTCCCCGGTGATGCGCCACTTCCTCGCCGGACAACTGGCCGTCCTGCGCGTTTTCTCCCTCCTCTACGCACCGAACATCAACTCCTACAAACGCTTCCAGCCCGGCTCCTTCGCCCCGACCGCCGTCGCTTGGGGCCACGACAACCGAACCTGCGCGCTCCGTGTCGTCGGCCACGGCCGCTCGATGCGCTTCGAGAACCGGCTGCCCGGCGGCGACGTCAACCCCTACCTCGCCGTTGCCGGAATGATTGCAGCAGGCATCCATGGCATCGAGAACCGTCTCGAACTCCCCGAGCCGTGCGAGAGCAACGCTTACACCGCCGACTACGACCACGTCCCCACCACGCTGCGTGAAGCCGCCGAACTCTGGGGGCGGGGCGAGGTGGCGAAAGCCGCCTTCGGAGAAGAAGTCGTGGCGCACTACCGCAATATGGCGCGCGTCGAATCCAAAGCCTTCGACGCGGCGGTGACCGACTGGGAGCTCCGCAGGGCATTCGAGAGGCTCTGACCGGGCGTATCGCCGGTCCGCGCACTGCCACTTCCCGATCTTCCTCGACAGCCGGCGAAGGATCAACAACGCCAACTTGTCAGTGCGCAGTGATGGACGCCCCGTTTCTTCGAATGTGAATGAGGTAACCGTTGTCGAACGAGCGCCGCATCATCAATCCAGCGACCGAAGAGACCATTGCGACCGTCGTGGACTCGACCTCGTACGAGGTTCATGAGGCAGTCGTCCGAGCCGCGGCCGCGCAGCGCACCTGGGCGGCGGCGGCCCCCGCCGACCGCGCCCGGCTGCTGCGCCGCTTCGCCGTCGTCGTCGACGAAAACCGCGAGGAACTGGCCCGGCTGGAGGTCCGCGAGGCCGGTCACACCCTCGCCAACGCCCGCTGGGAGGCGGGCAACGTCCGCGATCTGCTCGACTTCGCCGCCGGGGGAGTGGAGCGGCTGAGCGGCCGGCAGATCCCGGTCCCCGGCGGCATCGACCTCACTCTGCTCGAACCCCTCGGTGTCGTCGGCGTGATCGCCCCGTGGAACTTCCCCATGCCGATCGCCGCCTGGGGCGCCGCCCCCGCGCTCGCCGCGGGCAACGCCGTCATCCTCAAACCCGCCGAGACCACCCCGCTCACCGCACTGCGGCTCGCCCGACTGGCCGTGGAAGCGGGCCTTCCCGAGCACCTCCTCCAGGTGCTGCCCGGCGCGGGCGACGTAGCGGGCAACGCCCTCGTCGAGCACCCCGGCGTCGCCAAGATCGTCTTCACCGGCTCCACTCGCGTCGGCAAACAGATCATGGCCAGGTGCGCCGCGCGCGTGAAGCGGCTGACCCTCGAACTCGGCGGCAAGAGCCCCAACATCGTCTTCGCCGACGCCGATATCGAGGCCGCCGCGGCCGCCGCCCCCATGGCGTTCCTCGACAATGCGGGCCAGGACTGCTGCGCCCGCACCCGCATCCTCGTCGAACGCTCCGTCCACGACCGCTTCCTCGGACTCCTCGCCCCCGCCGTCGCCTCGGTCGTCGTCGGCGACCCGTCCGACGAGAAGACCCGGATGGGCCCGCTGATCTCCGGGACCCAGCTGGAACGCGTACGGTCGTACGTCCCCGAGGGCGCGAGCGCGATCCGCGGCAGCGCCCCCGAGGGCCCCGGCTTCTGGTTCCCGCCCACCGTGCTGACCGACGCCGACCCGGACTCCCCGGTGGCCACCGAAGAGGTCTTCGGACCGGTCGCGGTCGTCCTGCCCTTCGAGGACGAAGCGGACGCCGTACGACTCGCGAACGCCACCGAGTACGGCCTCGCCGGCTCGCTCTGGACCCGTGACGTCGGCCGCGCGCTGCGCGTATCCCAGGCGGTGCGGGCCGGGAACCTGTCCGTCAACTCCCACTCCAGCGTCCGCTACTGGACCCCGTTCGGCGGCTACAAGCAGTCCGGTCTCGGCCGGGAACTGGGCCCCGACGCCCTCACTGCCTTCACCGAAACCAAGAACGTCTTCATCAGTACGGAGGCCTGAACCCGCATGACCACAGACACCGAGAACATCTGCCGCCGCCTGGTCGGCCGCGCCGCCGTCATCACCGGCGCCGGCAGCGGCATCGGCCTCGCCACCGCCCGCCGCTTGGCATCCGAGGGCGCCCACGTCGTCTGCGCGGACATCGACGAGATCGCGGGCAAGGCCGCGGCCGACGAGGTGGGCGGCCTCTTCGTACGCACCGATGTCACCGACCCCGAACAGGTCGAGGCGCTCTTCAAGGCCGCCTACGACACCTACGGCTCCGTCGACATCGCCTTCAACAACGCGGGCATCTCGCCGCCCGACGACGACTCCATCCTCACCACCGGGCTCGAGGCATGGAAGCGCGTCCAGGACGTCAACCTCACCTCCGTCTACCTCTGTTGCAAGGCCGCCCTGCCCTACATGCGACGGCAGGGCCGCGGCTCGATCATCAACACCGCGTCTTTCGTGGCGATCATGGGGGCGGCCACCAGCCAGATCTCGTACACCGCGTCCAAGGGCGGCGTCCTCGCCATGTCCCGCGAGCTCGGTGTGCAGTTCGCCCGCGAAGGCATCCGGGTCAACGCACTCTGCCCCGGGCCGGTCAACACCCCGCTGCTCCAGGAGCTGTTCGCCAAGGACCCGGAGCGCGCGGCCCGCCGGCTGGTGCACATCCCGATCGGCCGGTTCGCCGAGGCGACGGAGATCGCCGCCGCGGTCGCGTTCCTCGCCAGCGACGACTCCTCGTTCGTCAACGCCACCGACTTCCTCGTCGACGGCGGAATCTCCGGCGCGTACGTCACGCCCGTCTGATCCCGTCCGCTTCGGTGCGGGACGACCGGCCGGGCAGGCGCCCGCGTACGCCTCAAGCAGCCCGCCCGGAGCCCCCGTTGACAGCGGAACTCCAGAGTGGAGGCACGAGCGACGGGACCCCGCCCGGCCGGTATCCGGACGCCGCCGCACCGGGTACCGACCGGTGGTGGGACGGCACGGCATGGACCGCCCGGACACCGCCGCACCGCAGCAGCCGGTCCCGCCCCCGTACATGAACCACGGCAGCTGTGGTGGTGGCGGGGGCGGCGACGCCGGCCCCGACGGGCCGCCGCGCTCTCTCATGGACACCCTCACCCAGGGCATCCGGCCGATCGACGACAGCGAGCCGAGCGGCGGTGTCGGCAGCTCCGTGGCCCCCTGATCCCCGCGCCTCGGCCGGACAGGTCAGAGGAACGACTGCCTTTCGCCCCGGTACGTCGGCACGGTCGCCGTCACCCGGTCGCCCTCGATCAGCTGCAGCTCGTCGAAACGCTCGCACAGCTCACCGGCCTTCGCGTGCCGGAACCACACCTTGTCGCCGATCAGCAGATCGTCGGCCGGGGCGCCGAGCAGCGGCGTCTGCACCTCGCCCGGACCCTCCTGCGGGTCGTAGCGCAGTCCCTCCGGCAGATACGGGACAGGCAGCCGGTCCGCACCCGCGGCCCCCGATGCCGGGTAGCCGCCGCCGAGCACCGTCACCACACCCACGCCGGGCCGCCGCACCACGGGCTGCGCGAACAGCGCCGCCGGGCGGGCGGTGAACGACGTGTAGTTGTCGAACAGCCGCGGTACGTAGAGCCCCGACCCGGCCGCGATCTCGGTCACCGCGGACTCCGCCGCCGTGTGCTGCACGCTGCCCGTACCGCCGCCGTTCACGAACTCCAGGTCCGGCGCCACCGCGCGCACCGCCCGGACCACCTCCGCCCGCCGGGCCGCCAGCTCCTTGCGGGCCGTCGCCTGCATCAGCCGGATCGCCCGGGACCGCAACGGCCGGCCCGCGACCGCGTCCCCGACCCCGGCGATATGCCCCTCGTACGCCATCAGACCGACCAGCCGGAAACCGGGCCTGCGCGCCACCGAGCGCGCCAGCCCCGCCAGCTGGGCGGGGGAGCGCAGCGGCGAACGCCGCGCCCCGATCCTGACCCGGCCGCCGAGCAGCTGCAGCGAGGTGTCCAGCTCCAGACAGACCCGGATCTCCTCCTGGCCACCGGCCCGCGCCGCGTCGATCAGTTCCAGCTGTGCGTGGTCGTCCACCATCACCGTCACCGCGGCGGCGAGCTTCGGGTCGGCGGCCAGCTCGGCGAAGGCGGACCGGTCGGCCGACGGGTAGGCCAGCAGGACGTCGTCGAACCCGGCCCGGGCCAGCCACAGCGACTCGGCCAGCGTGAACGACATGATCCCGGCGAAGCCCGGCCGTGCGAGCACCCGCTCCAGCAGGGTCCGGCAGCGCACCGACTTGCTCGCGACCCGGATCGGCTTTCCCGCCGCCCGGCGGACGAGATCGTCGGCGTTCGCGTCGAAGGCGTCCAGATCGACGACGGCGATCGGGGCGTCGAGGTGGGCGGTGGCCCGGTCGTAGCGGGTCCGGTCGGCGGCACGCGCAGTCATGGCCGCAGCTTGCCAGACGCCACTACCGCTGGGTAGGGGGACGATCTGGGCAGATCCCAAGGGGCTGCGGCGCCCCGCTCCCACCTGACCCCTCCCAGCCCGTAGAGTGACGGGCACGCGGTCACCAACGGGCCTGCCTGTGAAGGTGATCCGCGAGCGGTACGGAACGTGGACCAGGGGGGCGGATGAGTACCGAGGCGCAGCGCGCTCCCGTGCCGCCCCGCCCGACGACGCCACCCCGCCCGGCCGGACCCCCGGACGAACCGGGGCACAGGGCGGAGCCGTCGGCCCCGGCCCTGCCCACCGCGTCCCCGGCCCAGGCGACCCCGGGCCCGAATCCGGCGCAGCATCCCGTTCCGCTGCAGAGCCAGAACCGGAGCCGGACCGAGAACCGGCCCCAGAGCCCGGTCCCGGAGCAGAGGCCCGTGGAGACGACCACCCGGCTCCGTCCCGTGAGCCCGATCGCCGCCCCCACCCCCAGCCCTGCCCCCGCACCCCCTCCGCCCCGCCCCGAGGCGCCGCCCGCCGCGACCCGCCGTCGGCCGGTCGGTGCCGTGGATCTCACACCGCGGCCCGGCGCGATACCGTCCCCGCCGCACCCGGGCGGCCATGTCCCGTACCCCCACGGCCACCGCCCGTACCCCGCTCCCGAGACGCCCACCGAGACCACCACCCGGCTGCGCCCCGTCCCCACCCGTCACCCGGCCAGGTCCGCGGCCGCCGCGGCCTGTGTCGTGCTCGGGCTCGGGCTGATCGGCGGCGCGGTCACCGGGGCCTGTCTCACCAGCGAATCCTCTGCCGATCCCGGCGCCCGTGACCCGTACGTCACCGGCCGCACCGCCTGGCGTGACATCCCCGTGGACACCCTTTTCCCGCGCACCCTCAAGGGCGAAGGCGCGGGTCCCGGCGGTGCGGACCGGGTCTGGACCCGGATCGGCGTCGCCCCGGACAGCGGCTGCACGAGCGGGCTCGACCCCCTGCTCCTCAAGACGCTCCGACCGGTCGGCTGCGAACGGCTGCTGCGAGCCACGTACGCCGATGCCACGTCCAGCAGCGTCACCACGGTCGGCATGGTCTTCACCGAGGGCGGAACCGACGCGATGAGGGCGCTGAGCACCCGCTTCGCCGACCAGCACCTCGACACCCGCACCGACCTCATGCCCCGTACGTACGCCGTCAAGGGCACCGCTGCCGCCGGGTTCGGCGACGGGGAGCGCGCCACCTGGACCGTCCATGTGCTGACCGAGGTGCCGGTCGTCGTGTTCGCCGTCTCCGGCTTCGCCGACGGGCGTACGGTCACCGACCCGCAGCCCGTCGCCAAGGCGCTGGCCGCGGACTCCACGACGGCCGTGGCGCAGGCAGGTCTCGGTCATGAGGCCAAGGGCATCGCCGACCGGATCGAGCGCGGGCTGCGCCGGACCGTCACCGACCTCTCGGAGAAGCCGCGATGAGCAGCCGACGCCGTCACCGCCGCGCACTCGGCGCGGCCTGCGCCGCCACCGCGTTCGCGCTGCTGCCCGCCGTCCCCGCCCGCGCGGACACGATCCGGCCCCAGCAGTGGGGCCTCCAGGCGCTCCACACCGACCGGGTCTGGCAGACCACCAGGGGCAAGGGGATCACCGTCGCCGTCGTCGACACCGGGGTCGACGACAGCCTCCCCGACCTGGCGGGCCAGGTGCTGCCCGGCAAGGACGTGATCGGTTTCGGCGCCCGGCGCGGCGACCGTTCCTGGGCCCGGCACGGCACCGCGATGGCCGGCATCATCGCGGGCCGCGGTCACGGCGTCGGCCGCGGTGACGGGGTGCTCGGCATCGCCCCCGAGGCGAAGATCCTTCCGGTCCGGGTGATCCTCGAAGCCTCCGACCCGTCCCGCGCCAAGGCCCGCGAGTCCCGCGGTACGGCCCTGGCCGACGGCATCCGCTGGGCCGCCGACCACGGCGCCGACGTCATCAACCTCTCCCTCGGCGACGACAGCGAGTCCGCACACCCCGATGGCGGTGAGGACGCCGCCATCCAGTACGCGCTGAAGAAGGGCGCCGTCGTCGTCGCGTCGGCGGGCAACGGGGGCGAGAAGGGCGACCACATCTCGTATCCCGCCGCCTACCCCGGTGTGATCGCGGTCGCCGCCGTCGACCGGTACGGCACGCACGCGGCGTTCTCCACCCGCCGCTGGTATGCCACCGTCAGCGCCCCCGGCGTCGACATCGTCGTCCCGTCCCCCGACCGTCACTACTACATCGAGTGGGGAACCTCGGCCGCCTCCGCGTTCGTCTCCGGCGCGGTCGCGCTGGTCCGGGCCGCCCACCCGGGGCTGTCGCCCGCCCAGGTCAAGACGCTCCTCATGGACACCGCGCGCAACTCACCCGAGGGCGGCCGCGACGACTCCCGGGGCTACGGCATCGTCGACCCGGCCGCCGCGATCAAGGCGGGCGGCACGCTCCGCCCGGCCGGTCTCAAAGCCGATTCGGCCGCGTCCGCCGGCTACAGCAAGCGGTACTTCGGTCCCGGCCCCATCCCGCAGCACAAGGACGGAGCTCCCGCCGGCTGGCTCGCCCCGGTCGCGGGCGGCCTCGGAGCCGTACTGCTGGCGCTGGCCGTACTGCTGTGGCGCGGCAGGAAGCCCTCCGTGCGCCGCTGAAGCAGAGCCGGGGGCGCGCTCACCGCGCCTCGTCGAGCATCCTCACCGCGGCCTTCGCGACCGACTCCACCCGCTCGATGCCCGTCTCCTTCGTCGGCTGCCCGGCGGAGAGCACCGCCACCAGATACGTGTGCCCGTCGGCCTTCACCTGCCCGATGCTGTTGATGTCCCACAGCCCGGTGGCACTCCGCGGCATCCAGCCGTTCTTCAGCGCCCAGTCGCTGCCCGCCGCCGACACCCCCCAGTGCTGGTCGGCCGCCACGTGGCGCATCAGCCCCTGCAGATACGTACGGGAGGACCAGGTCAGCTTCGAATGCGTACCGAACACCGTCTGCAGCAGCTTCAGCTGATCCGCCGACGTCGTCTGCGTCAGCCCCCAGGCGTGGGCGGCGGTCGTGCTTGTCAGGCCGAACCGCTGGTTGGCTGCGTCGAGTCCGGCGGCCCCGCCGATCGCCTGCATCAGCCAGGTCGCGGCGTCGTTGTCGCTGTTCTCGATCATGGTGACGGCCCGGCTGCGCTCGTAGCCGGTGAGCTTCCGCTCGTCGTCCTGGGCCTGCAGCAGCAGTGCCGCGAGGATGTCGACCTTGACGATGCTCGCGGTGGCGTACATCCGCTTCCCGTACACCGCGTCGGCGCCGCTGTCGGTGTCCAGCACCGCGGCCGACATGATGGAGTCACCGGTCAGCGGCGCCACCGCCGCTGCCAGCTCCGCGTCGAGATCCACCTGGGGCTCCTTGCTCGTCACCACCGGGGCCGGCGACGTCGGAGCCAGTGAGTCCGTGGCCGACGACGCGGGCGCCGTCGACGATACGGAGGCCACGGGGCGGGGCGCCGCATCCGAGGACCGGCCCACCGGATACATGCCTCCCGCGGCCGAACCTGCCGTCAGGACCACGGCCGTCATGGCGGCGGACAGCGCGGATGTACGTATTTTCGGTATCGACAGGGGCATGGAGCGGACGCTGGGAAGAGGACCTGGCAGAGGACTGTGGCGCACCTGAGGACATCGTGAGAAACCGCACCGACTACGCTCGCCCTGTGGCGCTGAAGAACATTCCGGATCCCGGTTACTCCGACGACGACGGCACGGCCGACCCCGCACTCTCCGCGGCGCTCGCCGCCTGGGCCGAGGACCGGACGGCCGTCGGCCCGGTCCTTGAAGCGCTCAAGGGAGCCAGGCTCCTGGTCCCCGTCGTCGCAGTCCTCGGAGAGGTGGAGGAGGTCGAGGAGGACAGTCGCGAGGCGCCCGGCAAGGGTGGTGGTGGGCGACGGGTGGGCGGGCTGCGCCGCGAGAAGACGAGCGACATGGCCGTCCCCACCCTCCAGGCCGGTGACCGTCGCGCACTGCCCGCTTTCACCTCCACCGCCTCGCTGGCCCGCTGGGACCCGCAGGCCCGCCCCGTCGCCGTACCCCTGCACCAGGCGCTGCAGGCGGCCGCACACGAGAAGGCGGACACGGTGGTGCTCGACCTCGCCGGTCCTGTGGCGTACGAACTGACCGGTTCCGCGCTGCTCGCCCTTGCCGAGGGCCGTACCAGCGCCGACCCGCTGGACGATCCGGCGGTCACCTCCGCGGTACGGGACGCGGTCGCCGCCGAGCCCGCCGTGCTCCGCGCCCACCTCGTCCCGGGACGGTCGGGCGGCACTCTCGCCCTGGTCCTGGCGCCCGAAGCGGCCCCCGCCGAGACGGCCCGCCGGGTCGCGGAATCGCTCGCCGCCGACGAGGTCCTGCGGGCACGCCTGGTGCGGGGCCTGGACCTTGCGCTGCTTCCGGCCGACATGATCGCGCCCGGTGAGCCCCTCTTCACACGCTGATCACCCGACCGGCCCGACGCGCGCGAACAGCCGCCCCGGCGGTGTGGTCGCGGCGCCGGTGGACCAGCTGACCCACCCCGCCCCGGGGGGTGCGGAGTTCAGCAGGGCGTGACGCGGGGATGCAGTGAGCCCCTGCCCGGACGGGCAGGGGCTCACGGTCGTACGGAGGGGAGGAGAGGGGCGGCGGCTCAGAGCCTGTCGGGTGGCCTTCGATCGGATAGCGGACGCGGTCTGGTGCGTGCGATTCCAAGGCGCCGGAAGGTCCTCGGATGGGGTCTCCCCTGCTCGAACGAAGCTGAGAGCTTGGGGAAGGAGCTACTAGGGCATTTCGTCAACGCGGGAAGCGTGCGTACCAGGGCGTGGCCGCCCGATCAGAGGTCACCCGACAGGCTCTCAGCCGAAGACGGGGCCGGTGTACTTCTCGCCGGGGCCCTGGCCCGGCTCGTCCGGTACCAGCGAGGCCTCGCGGAACGCCAGCTGCAGCGACTTCAGTCCGTCCCGCAGCGGCGCCGCGTGGAACGAGCTGATCTCCGTGGTGCTCGCGTCCAGCAGGCCGGCCAGGGCGTGGACCAGCTTGCGGGCCTCGTCGAGGTCCTTGTGGTCGTCGCCGTCCTCGGTGAGGCCGAGCTTCACGGCGGCCGCGCTCATCAGGTTGACGGCGACCGTCACGATCACCTCGACCGCGGGGACCTCTGCGATGTCGCGGGTCATGTCGTCGAAGCCGGGGGTTTCACTGCTGGGGGTCGCGTCACTCATGCGCCATACGATAGGCCCACGCCGGCACGGCTCCGTCTGCGGGAGTGGGCTGCGGCAGCCGGTTAGCGCCCGCCCTGGGGAGCTGCTAACCTGGTGTAACGACCGGCTGGGCAGCTATGAGCCCGGCCCACAAGTGGAGGCTCCGATCTCCCACCTGACCATCCTCCGGGACGGCAGGTCACCGGTCAGGTGGCGCCCATCGTTCCGTACGGACGATGGAGCCGCCCGATGCGCCCCGCGGTTGACCGCGGCGGTGTTCCGGTTTTCCAGGAGCCCCGCCTGTGTCCCGTCCGGGGCATTTTTCATGCACTGGTGCGGTTGGTCTCACGAAACAGACGTTACGTGGCTGTCTGCCAGGCGGCCGCGTGGTGCTACCGAGGAGGATCCATCAGCGCCGAGCCCCGCATCAACGACCGGATTCGCGTTCCCGAGGTGCGACTTGTCGGTCCCAGCGGCGAGCAGGTCGGGATTGTTCCGCTTGCCAAGGCCCTGGAACTCGCACAGGAGTACGACCTCGACCTGGTCGAGGTGGCGGCGACCGCCCGTCCGCCCGTGTGCAAGCTCATGGACTACGGGAAGTTCAAGTACGAGTCGGCCATGAAGGCCCGTGAGGCGCGCAAGAACCAGGCGCACACGGTCATCAAGGAGATGAAGCTCCGGCCGAAGATCGACCCGCACGACTATGACACCAAGAAGGGTCACGTCGTCCGGTTCCTCAAGCAGGGCGACAAGGTCAAGATCACGATCATGTTCCGTGGTCGTGAGCAGTCCCGCCCCGAGCTGGGCTTCCGTCTGCTCCAGCGTCTCGCTTCGGACGTCGAGGAACTCGGCTTCATCGAGTCGAACCCGAAGCAGGACGGCCGGAACATGATCATGGTTCTGGGCCCGCACAAGAAGAAGACCGAAGCCATGGCCGAGGCCCGTGAGGCCCAGGCCGCCCGCAAGGCGGAGCGTCAGGGTTACACCCCGGACGCCGAGGCTGCTGCGGAAGAGGCTGCCGAGGCTCCGGCCGAAGCGCAGCCCGAGGCTCCGGCCGAAGCGCAGCCCGAGGCTCCGGCCGAAGCGCAGCCCGAGGCTCCGGCCGAAGCGCAGCCCGAGGCTCCGGCCGAGACACCTTCCGAGGCGTGACCTCAGGGGGCGCCATCCAGGCGGCCCCGGGTCCCCTCGGAATCCCCACCAAGATCTGACGCCCCTGCTGTCCGGTGCCTGCACCGCGAGGGGCGCCACTTACGAGGAGAGAACGGCGCGATGCCGAAGAACAAGACGCACAGCGGTGCCAGCAAGCGATTCAAGATCACCGGCTCCGGCAAGGTGCTCCGCGAGAAGGCCGGCAAGCGCCACCTGCTCGAGCACAAGTCGTCCAAGAAGACCCGCTCGCTGACCGGCACGGTCGTCGTGGCTCCGGCCGACGCCAAGAAGATCAAGAAGCTTCTCGGCAAGTGAGGTTCGGCCCCCGGTGAATCCGGGGGCGCGACCTCGATCACACCGGGACCAATTCGTTTCCGGGCCGTGTGAGTCCAACCACGGCCCCGCTACAAGGAGTTAACAAGTGGCACGCGTCAAGCGGGCAGTCAACGCCCACAAGAAGCGCCGGGCAATCCTCGAGGCCGCCAGCGGTTACCGCGGTCAGCGCTCGCGCCTGTACCGCAAGGCCAAGGAGCAGGTCACCCACTCCCTGGTCTACAACTACAACGACCGCAAGAAGCGCAAGGGCGACTTCCGTCAGCTGTGGATCCAGCGCATCAACGCCGCTGCCCGCCAGAACGGCATGACGTACAACCGCCTCATCCAGGGTCTGAAGGCCGCCAACATCGAGGTGGACCGCAAGATCCTGGCCGAGCTCGCGGTCAACGACGCCAACGCGTTCGCCGCTCTCGTCGAGGTTGCCCAGAAGGCCCTCCCGAGTGACGTCAACGCCCCGAAGGCCGCCTGATCCAGGGCACACTTCTTGGCTTTTGAGCCGGACCCGCAGGCGCTCGTCGTCTGCGGGTCCGGTGCGTTGCACCCCTTGTTCCGTACCTCCGCACGCAGAGAGGCCCGCTGCCGACCATGGCCACCCCCGAACTGATCTCCCCGCGGTCGCCGCGCGTCGCCGCCGCCCGGCGCCTCGCCCGGCGTAATTTCCGGGGCAAGGAGCGACGGTTCATCGCCGAGGGGCCGCAGGCCGTGCGCGAGGCCGCCGAACACCGCGGCAGTGATGGCGAGCCGACCCTGCTGGAGCTCTTCGCCACCGTCGAGGCGGCCGAGCGGTACGCCGACATCATCGACGCCGCCCACGCGGCCGGCGCCCGGGTGCACCTCGCGGACGGCGACACGCTCGCCGATGTGTCGCAGACGGTCACCCCACAGGGACTCATCGGCGTCTGCCGGTTCCTCGACTCGCCGTTCGAGTCCGTCCTCGCCGCGAAGCCCACCCTGGTCGCCGTCCTCGCGCACGTACGCGACCCCGGGAACGCCGGTACGGTGCTGCGCTGCGCCGACGCCGCGGGCGCCGACGCCGTCGTCCTCACCGACGCCTCCGTCGACCTGTACAACCCCAAGTCCGTGCGTGCCTCGGTCGGCTCGCTCTTCCATCTGCCGGTCGTCGTGGGCGTACCGGTCGAGCAGGCCATCCAGGGGCTGCGGGACGCGGGCGTACGGATCCTCGCAGCCGACGGCGCGGGCGACGACGACCTCGACGACGAACTCGACGCGGGCACCATGGGCGGTCCCACCGCCTGGGTCTTCGGCAACGAGGCGTGGGGGCTGCCCGAGGAGACCCGGGCGCTGGCCGACGCCGTCGTCCGGGTGCCGATCCACGGCAAGGCGGAGAGCCTCAACCTCGCCACTGCGGCGGCCGTCTGCCTGTACGCCTCCGCCCGCGCCCAGCGCCCCCGCCGTACCGCCGGCTGACCGGCCCCGTGCCCCGCCGACCGGCGCACCGCAGCAGTGCGCCCCCACAGGGTGTCGCTCCGTCACCGACGACTAGTAGGGTGACGAACTCGGGGGCCCACTGCGCCGGTTCGAGAGGTGGGGTACGGGAATATGTCTGTCGGCATGAGCAGGCCGCGCGAGACACACGCGGCCTGCGTGCGCCCCGACCGGGGTCCGGACGGTGAGAGCACCCCGGCCGACGGCGAGGGCAACGGCCCCGCGGACCTCACCGCGGAGGACACCGTCGCATCCGGCATCGACCCGGACGACCTCCCCGACGGACTCGTCATCGCCGACAGGACGGGCCGGGTCATCTGCTTCAACGCGGCGGCCGCCCGGATCACCGCCGTACCCAGGACCGCCGCACTCGGCCGCCCACTGGAGCATGTACTGCCGCTGGAGGACCTCAAGGGCCGACGCTGGTGGGCCCTGACCGATCCGTACGGCGGCCTCGCCACCCGGGTCGGCCAGCCCGAGCGGAACCTGCTGCTCCCCGGCGGCCGCGAGGTCCTGGTCGCCGCCCGGTACGTCCGTGAGTACCCGACCGGTCCGGTACGCCGGCTGGTGATCAGCCTGCGCGGCACCGAGGCCCGTCGCCGCACCGAGCGCAGCCACGCCGAACTGATCGCGATCGTCGCCCACGAACTGCGCTCCCCGCTGACCTCTGTCAAGGGCTTCACCGCGACGCTGCTGGCCAAGTGGGAACGGTTCACCGACGACCAGAAGCGCCTGATGCTGGAGACCGTCGACGCCGACGCCAACCGCGTCACCCGGCTCATCGCCGAGCTGCTCGACATCTCCCGGATCGACTCCGGCCGCCTGGAGCTGCGCCGCCAGCCGGTCGACCTCTCCGCCGCCGTGGAACGCCACATCCAGGCCCTCACCGCGAACGGCCAGGCGCCCGACCGCTTCCTCGTCCGCACCCGGCAGCCGCTGCCCGCAGTGTGGGCCGACCCGGACAAGGTCGACCAGGTCCTCGGCAACCTGCTGGAAAACGCGGTGCGCCACGGCGAGGGAACTGTCACCATCGAACTCGCACCCGCACCCGCGAAGAGCGACGAGAAGGGAACAGCCGTCACCGTGAGCGACGAAGGCCCCGGCATTCCCGAGGAGTCGATGGGCCGCGTCTTCACCCGCTTCTGGCGGGGGAGCAAGCGCGGCGGTACGGGGCTGGGCCTCTACATCGTCAAGGGCATCGTCGAGGCGCACGGCGGCACGATCACGGTCGGCCGCGGCCCCGGCGGCGGCGCAGAATTCCGATTTATTCTGCCCGTGGGGGCTCCGGCCTATCTGAAATAGAAGAGTCTGCGAAGCAATCCGGCAGGGCGGCAGCGGGCGACGGTAGGGCCTGAGCGGCCCGCGGGCTTCCGCCACCCCTCGTGGCCTTTAGACTCGACCTTTGGCACCTTTGCGTCCTCCAGTCGTCGAGCGGGGCCACGGGGGTCCGGGGGTATCCCCCGGTAAGAGCATTACCAGCCAATCGGAAGCACGGGAAGAGATGTCGGCACCGAACAAGTCGTACGACCCAGTCGAGGTCGAGGCACTGAAACCGGAAGAGATCGAGCGCATGCGGGACGAGGCGTTCGCCGCCTTCGCCGCCGCGGGCGACCTCGACGCGCTCGCCCAGGCGAAGACCGCGCACACCGGTGGTACCTCGCCCCTGTCCCTCGCCAACCGGGAGATCGGCGCACTGCCGCCGCAGGCCAAGGCCGAGGCGGGCAAGCGCGTGGGCCAGGCCCGCGGCTCCGTGAGCAAGGCCCTCGCCGCCCGTCAGGCGGAGCTGGAGGCCGAGCGGGACGCCCGTGTGCTGGTCGAGGAGGCGGTGGACGTCACGCTGCCGTACGACCGCACCCCGGCCGGCGCCCGCCACCCCCTGACGACCATCATGGAGCGCGTCGCGGACGTCTTCGTGGCCATGGGCTACGAGGTCGCGGAGGGCCCCGAGGTCGAGGCGGAGTGGTTCAACTTCGACGCCCTGAACTTCGTGCCCGACCACCCGGCCCGGCAGATGCAGGACACCTTCTTCGTCCAGGGCACCACGCCCGACGGGAAGCCGACCACGGGCGACGAGTCCGGGATCGTGCTGCGTACGCACACCTCGCCGGTCCAGGCCCGCACCCTGCTCGACCGCGAGCCGCCCGTCTACGTCGTCTGCCCCGGGCGGGTCTACCGCACCGACGAGCTCGACGCGACGCACACCCCGGTCTTCCACCAGATCGAGCTTCTCGCCGTCGACGAGGGCCTCACTATGGCGGACCTCAAGGGCACCCTCGACCACATGGTCCAGGCGCTCTTCGGCCCGGAGATGAAGACCAGGCTGCGGCCGAACTTCTTCCCGTTCACCGAGCCGTCCGCCGAGATGGACATGGTCTGCTACGTCTGCCGCGGCACGTCCGTCGGCAACCCGGACCGCCCCTGCCGCACCTGCGGCAGCGAGGGCTGGATCGAGCTCGGCGGCTGCGGCATGGTCAACCCCAAGGTGCTCATCGCCTGCGGCGTCGACCCCCAGAAGTACAGCGGATTCGCCTTCGGGTTCGGCATCGAACGGATGCTGATGTTCCGCCACAACGTCGAAGACATGCGAGACATGGTCGAGGGTGACGTCCGGTTCACCCGGCCGTTCGGGATGGAGATCTGATGCGCGTCCCGCTTTCCTGGCTGCGGGAGTACGTCGACCTGCCGGCGACGGAGACCGGCCGTGACGTACAGGCCAAGCTCGTCGCCGTCGGTCTGGAGGTCGAGACCGTCGAGCACATCGGCGCCGGCCTCAAGGGCCCCCTGGTCGTCGGACAGGTACTGACCATCGAGGAGCTGGAGGGCTTCAAGAAGCCCATCCGCTTCTGCACCGTCGACGTCGGCTCCGCCAACGGCACCGGTGAGCCGCAGGAGATCGTCTGCGGAGCCCGTAACTTCGCCGTCGGCGACAAGGTCGTCGTGGTCCTCCCCGGCGCCGTGCTGCCCGGCGACTTCGCGATCGCCGCACGCAAGACGTACGGCCGGACCTCGCACGGCATGATCTGCTCCACCGATGAGCTCGGCATGGGCGACGACGGCACGCACGGCATCATCGTGCTGTCGCCGGAGCACGAGGTCGGCACGGACGCGATCGAGCTGCTCCAGCTCGTCGACGAGGTCCTCGACATCGCCGTCACCCCTGACCGCGGCTACTGCCTCTCGATGCGCGGCGTCGCCCGTGAGACCGCCATCGCGTACGGGCTGCCGCTGCGCGACCCGGCTCTCCTCGACGTGCCCGCGCCGAACGCGTTCGGCTACCCGGTGAAGGTGGCCGACCGGATCGGCTGCGACCGGTTCACCGCGCGCACCGTCGTCGGCCTGGATCCCGAGGCGCGTTCCCCGATCTGGATGCAGCGCCGGCTGCAGAAGGCCGGGATGCGGCCGATCTCGCTCACCGTCGACATCACCAACTACGTGATGCTGGAGCTCGGCCAGCCGCTGCACGCCTACGACCGCACCCGTATCGACGGGCCGATCGGGGTGCGCCGCGCCCAGCAGGGCGAGAAGCTCACCACGCTCGACGGCACGGTCCGCGTCCTGGACGCCGAGGACCTGGTCATCACCGACAACCGCGGGCCGATCGGTCTCGCGGGGGTCATGGGCGGCGCCAACACCGAGATCGCCGACGCCCGGAACGGTGAGAACACCAGCACCGAGGTCGTCATCGAGGCCGCGCACTTCGACGCGATCTCGATCGCCCGGACCGCACGCCGCCACAGGCTGTCCTCCGAGGCGTCCAAGCGCTTCGAGCGCGGCGCCGACCCGCAGGCCGCGGCCGCCGCCGCGCAGCGCACCGTGGACCTGCTGGTGCTGCTCGCGGGCGGCACCGCCGAGGCCGGCGTCACCGAGGTCACGGCTCCGTCCGCGCCCCGCACCATCATGATGCCCGCGGACCACCCCGACCGGGTGGCCGGTGTCGCGTACGGCCGCGAGACCGTCGTACGCCGCCTCCAGCAGGTCGGCTGCGACGTCTACGGGCAGGACGAGCTCCTGGTCACCGCGCCGTCCTGGCGGCCCGACCTGAGCGAGCCGAACGACCTCGCCGAAGAGGTCATCCGGCTGGAGGGGTACGAGAACCTCCCGTCGACACTGCCGACGCCGCCGTCCGGGCGCGGGCTCACCGACCGCCAGCGGCTGCACCGCAGGGTCGGCCGGGCGCTCGCCGGAGCCGGCTATGTCGAGGCGCTGAACTACCCGTTCATCGGCGATGCGGTGCTGGACCAGCTCGGATTCGACGCCGACGACGCCCGCCGCCGTACGGTGAAGCTCGTCAACCCGCTCTCCGACGAGGAGCCGGCGCTGCGCACCACGCTGCTGCCGGGCCTCCTCGGCGCGCTGCGGCGCAACGACGGCCGCGGCAGCCACGACCTGGCGCTCTTCGAGACGGGGCTGGTCTTCCGGCCGACCGGCGAGGAGACCGCGGCCGTACGGCTGCCCGTCGACCACCGTCCCGGCGACGAGCAGATCGCCGGGCTGAACGCCGCGCTGCCGCGTCAGCCGCGCCGCGCGGCGGTCGTCCTCGCGGGCGCCCGCGAGCAGGCCGGCTGGTGGGGCAAGGGCCGCCCGGTGGACTGGGCGGACTCCATCGAGGCCGCCCGTGCCATCGCCCGCGAGGCGGGTGTCGAGCTCACCGTCCGGAACGACCAGCACGCGCCGTGGCACCCCGGCCGCTGCGCCGCGCTGTTCGTCACGGCGAACGACGCGGAGGCCCTCGTCGGGCACGCCGGTGAGCTGCACCCGGGCGTCATCAAGGAGCTCCACCTGCCGGAGCGGACCTGCGCCATGGAGATCGACCTCGACCTCCTGGAGCAGGCCGTCGACGGCGCGCTCCAGGCGCCGCGGATCTCCACCTTCCCGGTGGCGACCCAGGACGTCGCGCTGATCGTCGCGCAGGACGTGCCCGCCGCTGATGTGGAGCAGGCGCTGCGGGAGGGCGCGGGTGAACTCCTCGAATCGCTGCGGCTGTTCGACGTGTTCACCGGCGAGCAGATCGGCGAGGGCAGGAAGTCCCTGGCGTACGCGCTGCGGTTCCGCGCGCCGGACCGCACCCTGACCGTCGACGAGGCCACGGCCGCCCGCGACGCGGCGGTCGCGCTGGCCGCGGAGCGGACGGGCGCGGTGCTGCGCGGCGCGTAGCGCGCCGACGGCGACCGGCCATCGAGGCCGAACCGGCCGCAGAAGGTGAGGAGGGGGCGTATCCGGCTACCGGATACGCCCCCTCCTTCTGTGCTCGCCGAACGGCGGGGGACCGCACGCGGGCCCAGGCCCGGTCCGGGGGAACCCGGTTCCGGTCCGACCCCGCAGCCACCCTCCGATCAGTGGGCAGTGGGTCGTGCGATCCGGCGTCGTCCGCGCTGCCACGGAGTGTCGGGCAGGTCGGCAGAGCGAACGACGCGGGTGCGGGTCGTCAACTGTACGAGGGGGAGCAGACGACCCGGCCGCCTCTTGCGAGGCGACTGATTCAACCGATTCGTACCCCGGCGCACCAGAGTGCGCGGCGGGACGGTTCGGGCATTCCGTTCACACCCCGTGTGAAACGTGCTCCACTGGGGCGACAGGCCTTAGACCGACCGGCAAATGGGGGGTGGGAGAAGGAGCGGGGCTGGGCACGCACATCAATCAGGCCGGGCGTTCCCGCGGACTGTCCCTGCGGTACGAACACACGGCCGTGGCCCGCTGGTTGAAGGGCCAGCGGCCCCGCGGACAGGCGCCCGACCTGATCTGCGAGGTGCTCGGCGACCGGCTGCGCCGACCGGTCTCCCTCGGCGACATCGGCATGGCGACCTGCGGCGGCGGGGGCACGGTCGTGCCGGGCTCGACGCTCACCGGCTTCGTCGAGCGGGCCACCGCGTTGTGGCGCTCGGACGAACAGCAGCGCCCGCACCTCCTCGCCGCGGCCGCCGTCACCGGTACGACAGCAGTGATGCCCGTGTGGGAGTGGGAGAACCCGCCCGAGGACGCCGATGTCTCCCGTGCCGGTCCGACACGCGTCGGCATGGCCGACATAGCGATGCTGCGTGCCGCCCGCGCCCACTACGAACTGATGTACCGCAGGGCCGGCGGCATCGCGACGCGTTCCCGCATCGTCGGCTTCCTCAACGCCGAGACCGCCCCGCTACTGCGCGGCGGCTACAGCGACGCGACCGGCCGCCAGTTGCACCGGGCGACCGGCGGGCTGGTGGCCGTCGCGGGCATCTGCGCGTACGACTCCGACGCGCACGGTCTCGCCCAGCGCTACTTCCACCAGGCGCTGCGGCTGGCCAAGGCGAGCGGGGACCGGGGGCTCGGCGGGTATGTGATCGCCCTGCTGGTCAACCAGTCGCTGTTCCTCGCCGACTACCGGCAGTCCGTCGCCTTCGCGGAGGCGGCGCTGCGGGCGGCGGGACGGCACATCACGCCCGCGCTGGCGGCCGATCTGTACGCGATGCAGGCGAAGGCGTACGCATACCTCGGCGACGGCCACAGCGCCCTGGAGTGCATCCGGCGAGCCGAGTCCGAGGCCGAGCGCATCCGCCCCGGCCATGAACCCGACGAGACGGGGTACGTCGAACCGGGCCTGGTCAATGTGCAGGTGGCGGAGGCCCTGCTCAGCCTCGGCGATCTGCCGGGGGCTCGGGAGCACGCCGCGGCGGCGGTCAGTACCCCGGCGCACGACCGTGGCCGGGTGCACCGGCTGGCCATGCTGACCCATATCGAGCTGCGGCAGGGGGAGGCGGACCGGGCGGCGGGCACGGCCGCGGAGATGGCGGAACGGGCCCGGGGGATGGAGTCGCAACGGCTGCGGGACCGGCTGCGGGCGGTGCGCGAGGATCTGGTCGGGAGCGGCTGCGCCGACGCGGAACAGGCCGCCGAGCTGATCGACGGGGCGTTGCGCGTACCGCTGTGAACGTACGGAACGTACGCCGGGAACGTTCCCCTCCGGCGCTGCTCCTGCTGCCATGTTGCCACCAACGTGTCGGAAGGTGGCAGAACTGTGCAGTGGACGAATCTGAACGAACAAACTGTGTATGAGAACCGCTGGTTCCGGGTCAATCTGGCGGATGTCGTTCTTCCCGACGGCCGTCACCTCGACCACTACCTCGTCCGGCTCCGGGCCGTCGCCGCGGCGACCGTCGTCAACGAGGCCAACGAGGTACTGCTGCTGTGGCGGCACCGGTTCATCACCGACAGCTGGGGCTGGGAGCTCGCCGCCGGTGTGGTCGAGGACGGCGAGGACATCGAGGCAGCGGCCGCCCGGGAGATGGAGGAGGAGACCGGCTGGCGCCCGGGCCCGCTGCGGCCGCTGCTGACCGTGGAGCCGTCGAACGGTCTCACCGACGCCCGGCACCACCTCTACTGGGCCGAGGAGGCGACCTGGACCGGCCCCCCGCAGGACGATTTCGAGTCGTCGCGGCGCGAGTGGATCCCGCTCAAGCTGGTGCCCGACATGATCGCCCGGGGCGAGATCCCGGCCGCCAACATGGTGGCCGGGCTGCTGATGCTCCATCACTTACGGATCGGGTGAGGCGCGCAGCCCACGCGAGCGGGGCCGGCCGGGACATCCCCGGCCGGCCCCGCAGGCGGTACGACACCAGCAGGTCAGGAGTACGGGTAGAAGCCCGAGCCCGTCTTGCGGCCGAGCCGGCCCGCGTCGACCATGCGCTGGAGCAGCGGGGGAGCGGCGTACAGCGGTTCCTTGAACTCGGCGTACATCGAGTCGGCGACCGAGGCCACGGTGTCCAGGCCGATGAGGTCGGAGAGCTTCAGCGGGCCCATCGGGTGGGCGCAGCCCAGCTCCATGCCGTTGTCGATGTCCTCGCGGCTGGCGATACCCGACTCGAACATCCGGATCGCGGAGAGGAGATACGGGATCAGCAGAGCGTTGACGACGAAGCCGGAGCGGTCCTGGGCACGGATCGGATGCTTGCCCAGCACGTCCTGCACCAGTGCCTCGGAGCGCCGGATCGTCTCGTCGGACGTGGTCAGCGCGGGGATCAGCTCGACGAGCTTCTGCACCGGGGCCGGGTTGAAGAAGTGGATGCCGATGACCTGGTCCGGGCGGGAGGTCGCCACAGCCAGCTTCACCAGCGGGATGGAGGAGGTGTTGGAGGCGAGAATCGCGTCCTTCCGGGTCACCACCTGGTCGAGCACCTGGAAGATCTCGGTCTTGACCTGCTCGTTCTCCACGACGGCCTCGATCACGAGATCGCGGTCGGCGAACTCGCCGAGGTCGGTGGTGAAGCTGAGGCGGCCGAGTGTCTCGTCGCGCTCCTCCTCGGTGATCTTGCCGCGTTCGGCGGCCTTCGAGAGGGAGTTGTGGAGCCGGGTGCGACCGATCTCCAGCGCCTCGCCGGTGGTCTCAGCCACCATGACGTCGAGTCCGCTGCGGGCGCACACCTCCGCGATGCCTGCGCCCATTTGGCCACAGCCCACCACTCCGACGCGTGCAATGTCGGCCATAGAGTCCGTCACCTCGTGCCTTTCGCTGGTCTCCGATCGGCGGGCTCCCGTCTGATTCCGGTCCCCGCCTCGCCCCCCCGACGTTACTCCGCGGCCTACGGGTCATGACGGGCCGGGGCGGGCATGCTCTGCGTTACCCCCGATGCCGGGGTGACGGACGAGAGCACAGAGACGGCAGGTGCAACGAAATGCAGCAAATGGCCCGAAGGGGCTTTGTGGCGGGTGCGGCCGGGGTGGTCGCGGGGATGATGGCCTCGGTCGCGGGTGCGGCCGAGGCCATCGCCGTACCGCGGGAAGTGCCGGTTCCGTCCGGGGCGGGTGCGTTGCCCGGGCCGGGTGTGAGCCTCCCGCGCGTCGCCCGGCGCGAGATGCGCGGTATGTGGGTCGCCACCGTCGCCAACATCGACTGGCCCTCGGCGCCCGGCCTGACGGCGGCGGCCCAGCAGGCCGAGCTGATCGCGTACCTCGACGAGGCCGTCGCCCGGCGGCTGAACGCCGTCGTCCTGCAGGTACGGCCGACCGCCGACGCCCTGTGGCCGTCCTCCTACGAGCCGTGGGCCCGGTACCTCACCGGCGTCCAGGGGAAGAACCCCGGCTGGGACCCCCTGGGCACCGCCGTCCGCGAGGCGCACCGCCGCGGCCTGGAACTGCACGCCTGGTTCAACCCGTACCGGGTCGCCAACCACACGGACCCGTCCCGGCTGGTCCCCACCCACCCGGCGCGGCTGCACCCCGACTGGGTCCTGCCGTACGGCGGGAAGCTCTACTACAACCCCGGACTGCCCGAGGTGCGCCGCTTCGTCCAGGACGCCATGCTCGACGCGGTCCGCCGCTACGACATCGACGCCGTCCACTGGGACGACTACTTCTACCCGTACCCGGTCGCCGGACAGGTCTTCGCCGACGACGCCACCTACGCGAAGTACGGCGCGGGCTTCCCGGACAAGGCCGCCTGGCGCCGCGACAACACCGACAAGCTGGTCCGTGAGATGTCCGCGCGGATCAAGAAGATCAAGAAGCACGTCCAGTTCGGGATCAGTCCGTTCGGTGTCTGGCGCAACGCGGGCACCGACCCCCTCGGCTCGAACACCAGGGCAGGGGTGCAGACCTACGACGACCTGCATGCCGACACCCGAGGTTGGGTCAAGAAGGGCTGGATCGACTACATCTGTCCGCAGATCTACTGGAACATCGGCTTCGCCGCCGCCGATTACGCCAAGCTGCTGCCCTGGTGGGACGCGGTGGTACGGGGCACGGGTGTCGACCTCTTCGTCGGCGAGGCGCTCTACAAGGGCGGTGACCCCGCCCAGCCCGCCGCCTGGCAGGACCCGGCCGAGCTCTCGCGCCACATCGACCTCGCCGCCCGCTACGACCAGGTCCGCGGGCATGTCTACTTCTCGGGCAAGGACGTGGTCACCGACCGGGCCGGCATGATGGCGCGCGTCGTGGCGGACCACTACCGCAACAGAGTGCGCCCTCCCCGCTGACCCGAGGGGTCCGAGGCGGAGGGGGCGCACCGAGGGGTGGCGCGGTCGGGGCGGTGCCGTGTGCCCGGGGAACCTACGGGGTCTCCGGGCCCCGGTGCCGGGCCCCGGTGTGCTGGACGATGGTGTCGGGACCTGGCGAAACCAGGTGTTCGTGTCCGTCCTCGGAGCGGACGCGGTACGGGGGAGCGCCCTTGTCCCCGAGCACTTCGACGATCTCTGCGACCCGGTCGTGCTGCCCCACGATCCTGCCGTGCGTCAGCAGCCGGTCGCCCGCGTGTGCCTCCATCTGGAGTGACCTCCTCACGGGTGACGGTCCATGTCGACAAGTCTATGACCGGATCCGTCCGCGCACCGGGCGTACCAGTGACTCTTTTCGGATCGGGCGGGAACCGGGCGCGGCCCCGGCCGCCGTGGCGCGTGCGTCCGGGCCGTCGTGGGCCACGCCGGAGACCCCCTGGCGCCGCGCCCCCGCCCGCTGGGTGGCCGCGATGCAGACGAGCACGGCCACCGCCGCCACCGGTGCGGCCGCCGAGACCTTCTCGCCGAGGAGCAGGAACGACCACACCAGAGTCAGCAGTGGCTGCGCGAGCTGAAGCTGGCTCGCCCGCGGGACCCCGATCTCCGCCATGCCGCGGTACCAGACGTACAGGCCGACGAAGGTGGAACCCGCCGCCACCCAGACCAGGCCGATGACCCCGTGCGTGGTCAGCCGCACCGGCTCGAAGGAGAGCGCGACCGCCGCGCCCGCCACCATCAACGGCGCCGCGAGGACCAGCGCCCAGCCGATCACCTGCCAGCCCGGCATGACCCCGGCCAGCCTGCCGCCCTCGGTGTACCCCGCCGCGCACACCAGCAGCGCACCGAACAGACAGAGATCGCCGGAGGAGAGCGCGCCGCCGCTCTGCTGCACGGTGAACACGATCACCACGGCCGCGCCGGCCAGTGCCGCGATCCAGAAGGTGCGCGGCGGACGCGACCCGGTCCGCAGTGACGAGAGGACCGCCGTGGTCAGCGGCAGCAGCCCCACCACCACGGCCGCGTGCGAGGAGGTGGAGGTCTGCAGGGCCAGCGTGGTCAGCAGCGGGAACCCCACCACCACACCGCCCGCGACGACCGCGAGCCCGCACCGGTGGCGGCGGTCGGGCACCGGGACCCGTCCCGCAAGCAGCACGGAGCCCGCGATCAGTGCGGCGAGCAGGCTGCGCAGGGTCACCAGGGACCAGGGGCCGAAGCTCTCCAGTCCCCAGACCGTGGACGGGAAGGTCAGCGAGAAGGCGACGACGCCGAGCCCGGCGAGCACTGTGCCGCGCCGGTCCGCCGATGGGGCAACCGCTGTCGAAGGGGAGCTAACCGCTATCGATATCTGACGGGTAGCGCTATCCTTTGCTGTCATGCAAGAGCGTAGCAGCGTTGCTGAGCTGGTGAGTTCCCTTCGAGGCGAGCTGAACCGCTACTCGCCTGGTGGGAAGCTGCCGTCCAGCCGGGCACTCGTGGAGCGTTATCGGGTCAGTCCGGTGACCGTCTCCCGGGCGATCGCGCAGCTCGCCGCCGAAGGGCTCGTCGTGACCCGCCCCGGCTCCGGCGCCTTCCGGGCGGAGCCCCGTACCGAGGTGCCCCCGCCCGGTGACACCTCCTGGCAGGAGGTATCCCTCAGCGGCGACGGCGGACCGGAGGTCGTGCCCCGTACCGTCGACGCGTCCGGCGTCCTGGTCACGCTCGCCGCACCGCCGCCCGGCGTCATCGAGCTGAACGGCGGTTACCTCCATCCCTCGCTCCAGCCCGAACGGGCGCTCGCCGCCGCCCTCGCCCGGGCCGGGCGCCGCCCCGGAGCCTGGGGCCGTCCGCCCACCGACGGGCTCACCGAGCTCCGTGCCTGGTTCGCCCGCGAGATCGGACCCTTGCTCACCGCCGCCGACGTACTCATCACCGCGGGCGGCCAGAGCGCCCTGGCCACCGCTCTGCGCGCCCTCGCCCCGCCCGGCGCCCCCGTCCTCGTCGAATCGCCCACCTACCCGGGCATGCTGGCGGCCGCCCGTGCCACCGGACTGCGTCCCGTCCCGGTCCCGGTCGACGCCGACGGGGTCCGCCCCGAACTGCTGGCCGCCGCCTTCCGCGCCACGGGTGCACGTGTCTTCGTCTGTCAGCCGCTCTTCCAGAACCCGACCGGCGCGGTCCTCGCCCCGGACCGCCGGCGTGAGGTCGTCCGGATCGCCCGCGAGGCGGGGGCGTTCGTCGTCGAGGACGACTTCGCCCGCCGCCTCGTCCACGACGACGCGGGCCCGCTGCCCGCGCCGCTCGCCGCCGACGACCCCGACGGCGTCGTCGTCCATGTCTGCTCCCTCACCAAGATCACCTCGCCGAGCCTGCGGGTGGGTGCGCTGGCCGCCCGCGGACCGGTGCTGGAACGGCTGCGGGCCATCCAGATCGTCGACAGCTTCTTCGTCCCGCGCCCGCTCCAGGAAGCCGCGCTCGAACTGGTCGGCTCCCCGGCCTGGGGTCACCATCTGCGTTCCGTGTCGACGGAGTTGAAGAACCGGAGGACCGCCATGACGACCGCCCTGCGGCTCGAACTGCCCGACCTGTCGCTCCCGCACATCCCCGCGGGCGGCGGCAGCCTCTGGCTGCGGCTGCCGGATGCCGAAGCCGGCCCCGACGAGGCGGCGTTGGTCTCGGCCGCCCTGCGCGAGGGCGTCGCGGTCGCGCCGGGCCGTCCGTACTACTGCGCCGAACCCCCGGCCGCCCAGGTGCGGTTGAGCTTCGCCGCGGTCGCCGGGGCGGGCGAGATCGCCGAGGGCGTACGACGGCTGCGCACCGCCTGCGACAAAACCTTCGCCGCCCCCGGCCGCCGCGACCTATCCTCCGGGCATGGCTGACATCCTCCAGGAGCGTTACGAGATCTCGTCCGACCCGGTCCGGCTGGACCCGGCCCGGATCCACCACTGGCTTTCCACCGACGCCTACTGGGCGCTCGGACGTACCCGCGAGAAGCAGGATCTGGCCATCGCCGGATCGCTCAACTTCGGCGTGTACGACACCACTTCAGGGGAGCAGGTCGGCTACGCCCGGGTGGTGACCGACCACGTCACCTTCGCCTGGCTCTGCGATGTGTACGTCGACCGGTCGGCCCGCGGCCACGGGCTCGGCACCCGGCTCGCCGCCGCCGTGCGCGACCACCTCGCCCCGACAGGCATCCGCAGACTCACCCTCGCGACCGATGACGCCCACGGCGTCTATGCGAAGGCCGGGTTCCAGCCGCTCAAGGACCCCGCGAAGTGGATGTACTTCCGGTTCGACCGTCCCGGAGCCGTCTGAAAGTCGCCCTCTTGACCTGGGCGGCGTTCGGCTCCACGATCTCGGCCATGAGTGTTCGAGTCTCGCTCGTCGCCGCGGCGCGCAGCTCTTTCCCGCTCGCCGAGCGCTTCGACGACGACCAGCCGCTCGATCAGGCCGGCTGGCACGAAGTACAGCTCGCCGCACGGGCGTTGGTGCCCCTGGGTGCCGCCGAACTGCGCTACTGCTCGCCGACCGCCCGCAGCCGCGCCACCGGCGAGGCGCTCGGCTTCGCCCCCATGGGCCAGCCCGCCCTGCGCGACTGCGACATGGGCCGCTGGCGCGGCTGGACCCTCTCCGATGTGGCGGCCCGCGAACCCGCCGCGGTGAACGCCTGGCTCGCCGACCCGCGCTCCGCACCGCACGGCGGTGAACCGCTGCTTGCCTTCATCGCGCGGATAGGGGGCTGGCTGGACACCCGGCCGGCCTGCGACGGCTCGATCGTCGCCGTCGCCGAGCCGTCCGTCGTCCGGGCCGCCCTCGTCTACGCGCTGGGGGCGCCGCCCTCGACGTACTGGAACATCGACGTCCGCCCGCTCTCCACGATCACGCTCGTCGGTCTGCCAGGCCGCTGGAGCCTGTGCCTCGAAGCGGGCGCCCGTTGAACCGACGAGCCGTCCCGGCCTGGGGGTGTGCGGCGCCTTCCCGCCAGTCCGACCAGTCGGTACGTTGGGCGCCGACCCCAGGCGTACCCCAGGCGTGAACCGGATGGGTCCGCGCATGGCCGACGACCCGCGCAAGACGGCGCTGATCGAGGTGGTGTACGAGGCGCTGTGACCCGTCGGCGGGCCGGTTTCCCGGCCCGCCGCGAGGTCACTTCACCGTGACGGCGTCACCGGTGGAGACGACCTTCATGGTCGTGGTCGTACCCCTGGAGTTCACCGCGACCAGCGAGGACAGCCGGGTGCTGGACGCGCTCGCGCACGCCCAGCGTCACCAGGCGGCCCGAGGCGAGTACATCACCGCCTTCAACGAGGAGGGCGAGGAGGTAGACATCTCCTTCGCCACCCAGAACTGGCGCAAGGCCGTCCTCGACAAGACCCGGACCGGGCAGTTCGTCCGCAAGCACTTCGAGGCGATGGTCTTTACCGCCCTCGCCGAGGAACTACGCACCGGCGACGTCGCGGTGGTCGGCTCGGAGGAGTACGCCGACTGGTCCGAGCAGCTGCTGGCCTGGGAGGCCGCTCAGGAGACGTTGGGGTCCTACCTGGTGGAGGTCGGCCTGTGCGAGCCGGGCGAGAGTGCCGAGTTCGACGCGAAGTTCTTCCGCCGGCAGCTGGAGGACAAGCTGCGGAATGCTGCCGCGGCGGCGGACGCCGGGTACCCGGAGAACGAGGGCCTGGTCATCGATCAGGAGACGGGCGTCCCGTCGCTGAAGGCGTTTCGGGCTGACGGTCAGCGGCCCTCTGCGAAGCGGCTGGAGCAGGAGATCAAGGCGAGGATGCCGGAGCGTTCCCTGATGGGGATCGTGGCCCGGACCGCGTACTGGGTGGAGTGGTGGCGCCGTTTCGGCCCGCCGTCGGGCAACGAGCCCAAGCTCACTGATCCCTTGGGCCGCTACGTGATCGTCACGTTCGTCAAGGGCACCAACATGGGCCCGTACGAGGCCGCCCGGCACATCCCTGGCGTGAGCGGGCACGAACTGTCGTACGTCGCCAACAAGCACTTCTCTATCGTGCTGCTGAACGAGGCGATCTCCGACCTGGTCAACGCGCACGCCCGCCTGGACATCTCGCAGGCGTGGGGAGATGGGACCGCGGTGGCAGCGGACGGCACCCACATGGACACCTACCTCGACAACCTGCTGTCCGAGACGAGCGTCAGGTACGGCAAGCCGGGCGGCATCGCCTACCACCACGTCTCGGACACCTACATCGCGCTGTTCACGCACTTCATCCCGTGCGGGGTGTGGGAGGCCGTCTACATCATCGAGGGCCTGCTGAAGAACACATCCGAGATGCAGCCGACCACGGTGCACGCGGATACCCAAGGCCAGAGCTTCCCTGTCTTCGCGCTCGCCCATCTGCTGGGCTTCGACTTGATGCCCAGGATCAGGAACTGGAAGGAACTGACCTTCTACCGGCCCTCCAAGCAGAGCGAGTACGTGCACATCGACGCCCTGTTCGGCGAGCCGGGCAGACACGTCATCGACTTCGACCTGATCGAGCCCCAGTTCCGCCACCTGATGCGCGTGGCCGTCTCCGTGCGCGAGGGCGCCATCTCCTCCTCCACGCTGCTCAAGCGCCTGCGCTCCGGGTCGAAGAAGAACGCCACCTACGCCGCCTTCCGCGAGGTCGGCCGCGTGATCCGCACCGTGCAGCTGCTGCGCTACCTCTCGGACGCGCCACTGCGCCGGTGGGTGACCGCGGCGACCAACAAGGTCGAGTCGTTCAACCGGTTCTCCCAGTGGATCGGCTTCGGCAACCGCGGCGTCATCGCGGACAACGACCCCATCGAGCAGGAGAAGACGATGAAGTTCAACGCGCTGCTCACGAACGCGGTGATCTTCCACAACGCCCTGGACATCGCGGAGATCGTCCGTCAGCTGCTGGACGAAGGGTGGGAGATCGACCCGGAGGACCTGGCCCACATCTCGCCGTACCTGACCGAGCACATCAACCGGTTCGGCGAATACTCCACCCACGAACTCGGCATCCAGCCCGACGCCTACGACCCGAAGCTCGACGTCGACTTCACCCCGCTGCGCGACCAGGACCTCACCACCGCCGGCCTCGGCCAGGCCGCCTGAGCCCGCTCCAGAAGAGCCCCCGTGTGCGTGGCCGTACAGAAACGGCACCCACATCCACCCCATATGGCTTCGGCTCCCGCTTCTCGTGGCGCGGGTTCAGGCTCCGGTGGCCCCACCAAATATCTGGTCCGGTCTGACGCCGGAACTACCCGCAAATCTGGTCCAGGCTCGCGCGCAGCTGCTCGACGACGGTGACCGGGGCGATGCCCGGAACATGCAGGACGGGGGTGGTCGGCGTCGGTGAAAAGCCGGTAGGTCCCGTAGCACTCGCTGTTGCTGTCGGAGAGCAGCATTGCAGTGCCCGGGGATTTGACCGTGGCGGTGGCGCTCTCCTCCCACAAGCCGAGGGCGATCCGGACGTCGTCCACGGCTCGCGCATCTGCTACACCTTGGAGGGAGTGCCTCGTAACTTCTGATCAGTGGGCGCGCTCTATGCCTGTTCGAGAGCGTTGCGCAAGGCAATATCGACATGGTCATCGAGGGTCGTGCCGAGCTGGCGCAGCTCGGCACGACGCTCCGCGTCGCCTCGCTCGGCCAGAGTGTTGGCCCACGCTGTCTTTTGCGCGTCGGTGATTCCGGCCGTCTCGTTGAACAGCGCGTACAAGGCGTACCAGCGCACCGCCTCGTTGTCGTCCTCAGACAGCTTCAGGAGGGCCTCGACAACTCTGTCCTCGGTGTGTTCGCGGTCGGCCAGAGCAGGAAGCGCGGCGGCTACCGAGAACCGGACGGGCTGCGCCGCGTGCGTCTGGTAGCTGAGTACCAGGTCGAGGGCCTCCTGGGCGTTGTGGTAACCGAGAGCGGAGATCATCCACCCCAGGATCCAGGGGTCCGGCTCGTCGGGCATCTCCGCCACGATGACCTTGATTGTCTTTGCGGTGAACGGCCGACAGCCCTCGGCGTCGTAGGGGCCCAGCTCGCGCAGGATCCGTGCTCCCAGTTCCCGTTCATCCGGCGACTCGTGTGCCAGCAGACGAGCCGCGCGTTCAAAAACATAAAGGGTCGGCCGGTCCTGCAACGCCTCCAAGGCAGGAAGGGGGTCGTCCTCTGTGTCCTCCATGCTGATCTCATGCAGAGCTTTCACGAACAGCTCGTCGTCGGTGGCTGCCTCGGCGTCATCGATTTCCATGCTGCTTTTCCCCAGGTTTCCGATGAGTTGCATTTTCCTGCAGTCACCAACGGCGAGCCCGTCAAGTACACGGAGTGCATGCGCGGGACTGCCTGTTCCATCAGTTCCGTGAAAGGTACTTCTTTACCCGGTTGTAGTCCGACGTCGGCCCCCTGAAGTAGGGCGGCCGGTAGCCTCCCTTGCGCATAACGCGGTCGACGGCTTTGGCGTCCGTGGTCAGGGTCGCGGCGCGCTTCACCTTGAACGAGCCGATGGCGTCGGAGATCCAGTAGTCCCCGTCGTTGGCCTTGACCGTCGCGTTGACCTGCCAGTTCCCCGCGACCGCGTTGGCGTCCCAGCCCTCGTTCCCGCTCCCGTAGGAGTCGATCCACGACGGGTCGATCTGCATCGTCGCGGTGCACACGGACGTCGTCATGCTGACCTTCTTGCACGACGTACCGAGGTGGTCCACCGGCCCGTAACCGTTGGTCCGGTTGAAGGCGGAGACACTGTTGACCTGCTTCACGCCCGAGTTGTCCTTGATCGTCATGGCGATCGTGAACTTCTTGACGTTCGTGACCCCGACGATCACATTGCTGCCGCCGTTCACGACGGTCCTGGTGACCCGGATGTCGCCGCGCCCCTCCGCGTGTGCGGCCGGCGCCACCACGACCGCGGTGGCCACCGCTCCCACCGCAGCGAGCACGGCAATTCTTCTGCGCATGTCCCACCCCTGTCTCCCCGCCCCGTGGCGGGGGGAGACAGGGTAGCGATCAACCGGATGTCCGCGTTCGGCATGGTGTCCACAGGGGGCGGGGTCCGGACCCCGGGGACCGCGACACACGGCCCCGGGAAGGCGTGCGCCGCGGTGGATCCGGGTGATGCGAACCGGGCCGCGTCGCGGCTCACGCGAGCTCCGTGGGCTCGTCCTGAAGCCCGGACCCGATCTGCTCCCGCAGCTCCAGTCCGTCCGCGTGACCGTGCACCCGGACGGCCAGCTCGGTGGTGGCACGGACCACTTCCTCCGGCTCACCGGCGAGGGCAAGCGTGCATTTCGTCTCGCTGGGGTATTCCCGGCAGTCGGCGACCTTCCGCATGAGGCACCTCCCTGCTCCCTTCCACTCTAGGGCGGTGTGCACGCCAGGGAGGGGGGAGCGGGGAGGCGCCAGTGCGCTCACAGCCGTACGGAACTGTCTGGCTTCGGTCGGTGCGGCTGGTCATTCACCCTTGTGTGCGGCGGCGGCGAGCGTCAGGGCCTCCGCGATGCCGGTCTCCGCGGTGACTTTGTCGATACCGAGCCCGGTCAGCACGCCCTCGCCGCCCTCGCGCTCCAGCAGCGCGAGCAGGATGTGCTCCGTGCCGACGTAGTTGTGCCCCATCCGCAGGGCCTCCCGGAACGTGAGCTCCAGCGACTTGCGTGCCCCGGCGTCGTACGGAATGAGGTCCGGGAGCTCCTCGGCCGCGGGCGGCAGCGCCTCGGTCGCGGCCTGCCGGACGGCGTCCAGCGAGACGCCCTGCGCCTTGATGAACGCCGCGGCGAGCCCGTCCGGCTCGCTGAGCAGCCCCAGCGTCAGATGCTCCGTACGCACCTCGTCGTTGCGTGCGGCGCGGGCCTCGTTCTGTGCTGCCATCACGACGTTCCGCGCCCGCTCGGTGAACCGGCTGAACCCCTGGCTGGGGTCGAGATCCGACGGCTCGCCGGGATCCTTGGCGACAAAGCGCTTCTGGGCCGCCTGCCGGGTGACTCCCATGCTCTTTCCGATCTCCGTCCAGGAGGCTCCCGAGCGGCGCGCCTGATCGACGAAGTGGCCGATCAGGTGGTCGGCCACTTCGCCGAGGTGATCGGCCGCGACGACCGCGCCCGAGAGCTGTTCGAGAGCGTCGGAGTGAACTTTCTTGATGGCTTCGATCAGTTCGTCGAGCCGTACCGGATTCGTCATGCTCACTGGTTTCGCCATGTGTCAACCGTAGGTTGACAGTCATGAAGTGTCAACCATCGGTTGACAGTGCAACGAGGGGGTGGCGACGCTCGGCCCTGTGGGCGGGTCGGTCGGCCCGCTGCTCGGCCAGGTCCAGCCATCGGCCGACCTCGTTCGGCGGGAAATGGCGGATGGCCCGGTCCGTCATCCGCGGGCCCATATGGGCCCAGGCGGGCCGCAGCACGTTCTCCGGGAAGCTGTCCAGGACGGCGTCGAGCCGAGCCGTCACCTCCGCGTCCGCCGCCCCGCGTGGAGCCCGAAGCGCAGGGTGACCAGGTCGAACCGGCGATCGCCACGGGCGGCGCCGTCCCCGGCCGATGACGCCTGTGACCGAGCCGTCGTCCAGGGCCGGCAGGTTGCCGGGATGGAAGTCCTGGTGGACCGCATCGGCCCCGGCCGGCCGGTCGGGGAATTCGGCGCCGACGGACGCGACCCGGCGTTCGAGTGCCGCAGCGCGGCGACCGTGTCCGCGCAGCGGCTCCTGGGCGCAGTAACCGGGGCCGTCGCTCCGCAGATGGAGGCGGAGCGAGGGGAGGTCGACGCGGCCGGTCAGCCGCCCGGTGAGGGACACGTTGAGGGCGAGCGCCTGGTCGAGTCCGTCTTGGTCGAGCCGGTCCATCGTCGTGCCCGGCAGCAGCTCCTGGACTGTGACCACGGCGTGGCCGACCTGGGCGGCCGGCTCGGTCGCGGGGGCCGGGAAACCCGCGGAGCGGAGTGCGTCGACGACGGCGAGCGGGCCGGCCCGGAGCTCGGCGAGCCGGGTGTGCGGCCGGCACTCCAGTACGGACCGGTGACCGTCGAGCCAGGTCACACGGTGCCCCTCCCGGGCATGGGCCCGCCACGACCGGACGGACGCCGGCCCGGGTGTGCGGGGCTGCCGCCATGGACACGGCATCCAGCCGCTCGGCGCATACCCGGCTCCGGTCGGAAGGATTCATCGGGCGATTGTCGCCGCAGATGCCGGCGCGGGTGTCGCCGCAGACCCGAACGGTCCCGTCGGGCGGGCATGGGACGGGAACGAGCGCCCGGCCCCCGCTGACCGATCAGCGAGAGGCCGGGGCGCCAGAGGGTCCCTCGTACGGTCAGAGGACGCCGGAGTCGGCGATGGTGACCTTGGCCCGGGTCTTGCCGCTCTGTGAGCCGTAGCTCTCGATCTTCTTGACCAGGTCCATGCTCTCCTGGCCGTCGACCTCGCCGAAGACGACGTGCTTGCCGTCCAGCCACGACGTCACGATCGTCGTGATGAAGAACTGGGAGCCGTTGGAGTTGGGGCCCGCGTTCGCCATCGACAGCAGTCCGGGCTTGGTGTGCGTGAGCTTGAAGTTCTCGTCGGCGAACTTCTCGCCGTAGATGCTCTTGCCGCCACGGCCGTCACCGCTGGTGAAGTCGCCGCCCTGCAGCATGAAGTCCGGGATGACCCGGTGGAAGGACGAGCCCTTGTAGCCGAAGCCCTTCTCGCCGGTCGCCAGCGCGCGGAAGTTCTCCGCCGTCTTCGGAACCACGTCGTCGAACAGGTTGAACACGATCCGCCCGGCGGACTCGTCATTGATGGTGATGTCGAAAAAAACCTTGGTCGTCATGGATCCATCCTGACATCACCGTGGTCGGCCACCAGCGGACGGGGTGGTCCGAGCGCCGGATCGCCCAGCCGGTCCTCGAACGCGAGTGCGATGCCGCGGGTATCGCCGAGGACCTGCCGACGGCGGGACCGTGGCCACGTACTGCTGAACGGGGACGAGGAGAGGGCGACGAACTCGCCTCCACGGAAAAGGAGTTGACGCACGGCTGAGTGGAGTCCCGCATCGCGGTCGGCGAACGGCGCACCCGTCGACGGAACACTGCCGGCGGTGTACCGCGACGGAAGCGGCGAGTTCGCCCGCGTCCACGGGGCGCGGGACCGGACGGCTCTTGTGCTGCGCCCGGACAGACGACGCCGTCACCCGTTCGGACGGGCGCCTGTTGCCCGGCACGTTCGACGCCGTTCGTATGGCACTGAGCCTGCCGACCGCCGGCCCCGCGCCATGAGTCACCCTGCCCAGGAAGGGTCCGCCGATGCCAAGTGTCACCATCCATCGGCAAAGGCATGGCGCCATGTGCGCTGCCGGGGTCCTGCTGCTCGCCTCCGCGGTCACGACCGGAGGTTCGGTCGTGGTCGAGTTGTCCGACGGGGGACCGTCCGCGGCCGGCGCGACGACGTTGACCTGGAAGCCCTGTGAGGGTGAGGGCCGACAGGGATTCGAGTGCGCAAAGGCGAAGGCGCCACTCGACTACGCCCGTCCCCGGTGGCGCACCATCGACCTGGTGGTGATCAGGCACCGGGCCACCGCTCCCGGGCGGCGGGTCGGATCACTGCTCTTCAACCCCGGGGGGCCCGGCGGCCCGGGAACGGTGGGGCTGCCGGTGCAGTACCACAAGTTCCCCAAGGAACTGCGCGAGCGGTTCGACATCGTCAGTTGGGACCCGCGCGGCGTCGGGCAGAGCACCGCCGTGCAATGTTTTGCCGGTGCGGAAGAGGCCGTCACATGGTTGGCGAATGTTCCCGCCTTTCCGGTCGGCACGAAAGAGCGCAGAACCTTCACTGCGGCCTACGCCGAGCTCGGCCGACGCTGTCAGAAGCGCGTTCCGGAACTGCTGCGTCATGTGTCGACGGCCGAAAGCGCCCGCGACCTCGACCGGTTGCGTCAGGCGCTCGGTGAGCGGCAGTTGAGGTACTGGGGTGTCTCGTACGGAACGTTGCTGGGGGCGACCTACGCAAACCTCTTCCCGTCCAAGGTCGGCCGCCTGGTGCTCGACGGGAACGTCGATCCTCGGGCCTGGGCCGACGACGGCTCGAAGAGCGAGCCGGAACTGAACACCTTCCTGCGGCTGGGGTCCGATCTGGGCTCGGCCGACGCCCTGCGGGAGTTCCTGAGGCTGTGCGGTCGCGCCCCGACGAGCAGCTGCGCCTTCTCCGCAGGAAACCCGGCAGCAACCCGCGCCAAGCTCACCGAGCTGCTGCGGCGCCTCCCGAAAAGGCCCGTGGGGTCCTGGACGTACGCGAAGACCGTCAGCGAGATCCGTGGCGGGCTCTACACGGTCCACCCCGGCTGGGCCGAGACGGCCCAGATGTTGCAGGCCCTCTGGGAGGGCCGCATCCCGGAGGATCCGCCGGAGCCTCCCGTTTCCTTGACGTATCCCGGTTTCGAGCAGACTCTCGGCGTACTGTGCGCGGAAAGCCCCAACCCCCGCGACCCGGCACGCTACGTCGGACTCGACAAGCTGAGCACCGCGCGAGCGGGAGACCTCGGACACTGGTGGGCCTGGGCCAACGAACCGTGCGCAACCTGGCCGGCCCGTGCCGTCAGGAACTACACCGGCCCCTGGAACAGGCACACCGCGAATCCCGTACTCGTCGTCAATGCGACCTACGACCCTGCCACCTCCTATCAGGCAGGCAAGGCGATGGCCCGTGAACTTGCCGACGCCCGTCTGCTCACGCTCAACGGGTACGGTCACACGGCACTGGACAATCCGAGCGGCTGCGTCGGCCGGCATGCGGCCCGCTACTTCCTCAGCGGTGTCCTGCCCCCCGTCGGCGCCACGTGCGAACAGGACGTCCCTCCCTTCGCGACGGAGACCCCGGGCGTCCGCGACGCAAGAGGCGGTACGGGCGCGAAGTGAGCTCCGGAACAAGGTAGGCAACGCAGCCCTTCCCCGGCAGTGCGCCGACGCGCTCCGCGTACGGGGCCACGAGCTCCCGATGAGCGACGGCCGTCGGTGCCGGGGCGCCGAGGTGTGTCACCCGCAGGGCGGGCCCGGACTCAGTTGTCTGTTCCGGCCGCCCTGCGGCGACGACGGCTGTCCGACGACCGGATCTAATGCCCCTCCCGGCAAGCTTTGCCCCGTCGCAAACATTGCCGGTCACGGCACTAGGACCGACGACGGGGCTTGCCCCGCTTGCCGGCCTTGGGACCGCCGGAGCCGCTCCGCGGGCTCTTGCCGGCCGGCTTCCCGGCCGTGGACTTTCGCTGCGCGCCGCCTGTGTCAGGGCGCTTCGGCTGTGCCGGGGTGGGGTTGCGCCCGCGCGAGCTGTTGACGGTCCGCCCGCGGACGATCCCGATGAAGTCCTCCACCAGGTCGGTGGTTTCTTCCTCCGGCCACGACAGCGCGACGCGCGACTCGGGGGCGTCCGTGAGCGGCCGGTACGTGAGGTCCTTGCGGTGGTGCAGGCGTGCGAGTGACTGAGGGACGACGAGGAGGCCCACCCCTGCCGCCACCAGCTCGATGGCGTCCGCCGTCGTGGCCGGACGCTCGATCGCGGGCCGGCCCGGCGGACGCTCCCAGTCGAGGGTGTCGTCGAGGGGGTGCAGCACGACGTCGTCGGCCAGATCCGCTCCGGACACCTCGTCGACCGTCGCCACGATGTGGTCCTTCGGGACCACGACCACCGTCGTCTCGGTGTAGAGGGGGATCGCGCTGAGGTCCGTCCGGTCGATCGGCAACCGCACGAAACCTGCGTCGGCGCCGCCGCTCCGCAACAGGTCGGATGCTTCGGCGGCGGCCACCGCGACGAGAGTCAGTGGGATGTCGGGCAGCCGCTCGTTCCAGATGCGCACCCACTTGGTCGGCGTCACGCCTGGGACGTATGCGAGCCGGAACGAGAGGGGTGCATCGGGGCCTGTCACTCCGCCAGGTTACCGGTCGTGGTCGGAGGTATCGCACATGCTCGCTACTCTTGACTCCATGACGTCGCACCAGACCACCCAGACGATGAAGCCCGCAACTGCGGCAAAGAAGCTGGGTGTGTACCTCGAGGCCACCCCCGCCGAGTTCCAGGAGGGTGTCGTCTCGCGCAGCGAGCTCAATGCGCTGCAGGCCGATCCGCCCGAGTGGCTGCAGGAACTGCGGCGCAACGGACCGCACCCCCGCCCGGTGGTCGCGGCGAAGCTGGGCGTCTCCATCGCGGGTCTCGCACGTGGCGGGGTCACGGACGCCCTCACCACGGAGCAGATCGACGCGCTGAAGAAGGACCTCCCCGAGTGGCTGCAGAAGGAGCGCGCCACCCAGGCCGAGGTCCGGAAGGAAGCGGCGCGCATCAAGGAGAAGAACGCGGAGCGAGCCGGTCAGCCGCAGCGACCGAGCTCCTGACCCGCTTCTCTCGAAGTTCGGACTCGACGACGCTGTCGGTGGTCCCCACCCAACCGGGATGAGGACCACCGACAGCGTCGTTTCTGTGAGCGCCGCGTCCGTGGGGCAGGGCTGACGCTCCACAGGGCGGCTGCGCGACGATGCCGGTCGGCGCGCGGCCGCCGGCGTTCGGACCGATGGCTTCACGCTCACCCGGCGGCCCGGAGACGACTGCCGAAAACGGGTGGCAGGCAGTGATGTGCCCCACATGGTTTGTGCGCCCGTGACCGATGATCCGAATGTGCTCATTCAGGGGCCCGCCCGCGGCACCCACGTCACTGAGTGTGCCGGCTCGCGGCGGGTGGACGACCATGGCTGATCAGGCGGTGGGGCGGTCCGAATCCACCGCGGAATGACTGTTCTCCCGGACCTGTGCGGCCGCCCCGGTAGTTTTGCCGCAGTGATGTTCCTGACCGGTTTCGCCGCGCTCGCCGTGGTGCCCACCTTGCCGGCGGCCGCCCGGGATCTGCATGACGTGTCGCTCTACCCGCTGGTGGCGGGCTGCTTCGTGGCCGCGAGCGTGCTGGGCGGTGGTTGGGCGGACCGCGCCGGGGCGCGCCGACCGCCGGCAGCGGGCGTGGCACTGGCGGTGGCCACCCTGCTGATCCCGGCCACCAGCATTTCCCTGTGGCAGCTCGCGGCCGGACGCTTCCCTCCCCGGAGACCTGCTCG
Source organism: Streptomyces sp. NPDC005151 (assembly GCF_053599875.1). Taxonomy (NCBI): domain Bacteria; kingdom Bacillati; phylum Actinomycetota; class Actinomycetes; order Kitasatosporales; family Streptomycetaceae; genus Streptomyces; species Streptomyces sp. NPDC005151. Next base: position 232,699 of record NZ_JBSFYR010000002.1, read on the forward strand.
CGAGGCCGGGCGCTGTTCAGCTCAGGTGCACCGGCAGTGAGTCCACCCCGTACACGACCGACAACTTACGGAACTCCAGTTCCTCCGGCCGCACCGCAAGGCGCAATTCCGGAAAACGGGCTACCAACTTGGGGAAGGCCGCGCGGAGTTCCATCTTGCCGAGTTCGGCGCCGATGCAGCGGTGGATGCCGTGTCCGAACGCCAGGTGGGACGAGGCGGGTGGGCGGGCCGGGTCGAACGTGTCCATCCCGGGGCCGAGACGCGGGTCGCGGTCGGCGGCGCTGAGGGAGACGATGACGATGTCGCCGCCGGATATGCGTACGCCGCCGACCTCCATGTCCTCGCGGGCGAAGCGCGGAAAGGCCGTCTGGACGACCGTGAGGTGGCGCAGGAGTTCGTCGACGAAGGGGGCGGCGACCGCGGCCGGGTCGTCGGCGTTGCGCATCGCCGTGAAGTGCTTGCGGTCCTGGAGCATGACCAGAGTGCCGAGGGCGAGCATGCTCGCGGTCGTTTCCAGACCGCCGGTGAGGACGCCGTCGGCGAGGCCGGTGAGTTCCTCGTCGGTGACGCTGTCGCCGTGTTCGCGGATGAGCATGCCGAGCAGACCGTCGCCGGGGTTGCGGCGCTGCTGTTCGACCAGGCCGTGCAGGTACTCCCTGGACTGGGAGATCGCGCCGAAGGATGCGCCGACGCCGCCGAGAACATCGAAGCGGGCGACCGAGAACTGCTGGAAGGCGTCCCGTTCCTCGTAGGGAACGCCGAGGAGCTCGCAGATGACCAGGGCCGGGACCGGCAACGCGAAGTGCTCGACGAAGTCGACCCGCCCGTCGGTGTCTGCGGCCTTTGCCAGTTCGGCCAGGCATTCCTCGGCGATCGCGTGGATACGGGGCGTCAGGCGGCTGAGGCGGCGCATCGTGAACTCGGGGGTGAGCAGCCGGCGCAGGCGTGTGTGGTCGGGCGGGTCGCAGAAGCCCAGGCCGCCTGGCTGATGGTTCTCGGTGACACTCGTGTGGTTGACGAGGTTGGCGAAGTCGTTGCTGAAGGCGCGGGCGTCGCCGAGGACCTGCTTCGCCTCGTCGTAACCGGAGACCAGCCAGACCGTCATGCCGGGTATGGGCAGCCGACTGACCGGCTCCCGGTCGCGCAGCGCGCCGATCTCCGGGACGGGGTCGAGGCCGTCCCGGCGCAGCGGCAGCAGCGCGGCGTCGGGCAGCTTCGAGAGAATGGAGAGGTCGAGGCCACGGCCCTTCCTCCGAAGCCGGGAGAAATAGAGACGGGTCGCCCACGTCGCTATTGCGGAACGTGCGGAAGGTATGGACATGTACTCGTGCTCGCATCTGTGAGGTGGGACGGACGAGGCCGGTGCCGGTAACCGGTGCGGGGAGCCCAGCAGGAGGGTATGCCCTGCCGGTCCGGAGGCCGGTAACCCCCAGTGCGGTGCCGCCGGCCAGGTACACGTCAGGGTCTGTATACGGCGGCCGAGCGGCGCTCGTTCCCGTACGGGGCCGACGTGGTGTGTCCTCACCCTTCCCGGGGTTACTCCACGATCAGGACGATCTTGCCGGTGGTGCGGCCGGTCTCGCCCAGCGCGTGGGCCTTGGCCGCGTCCGCGAGGGGAAGGGTGGCCTCGATGTGGGCGCGGAGAGAGCCGGCCTCGACGAGTTCGGCGATGGCGCTCATGCCCGCGTGGTCGGACTCGACCAGGAGGGTCTCGACGCGGATGCCCAGCTCGGCGGCGCTCGCCGCCTCCTGGGGTGAGCCACCGCTCAGGAGGGAGACGAGGGTGCCGCCGCGGCGGAGGACGTCGAGGGAGCGGGCGCGGGTCTCGCCGGAGAGGGGGTCGAGGACCATGTCGATGTCCTGGACGGCATCGGCGAAGTCGACGGTGCGGTAGTCGATGACTTCGTCCGCACCGAGCCCGCGTACGAAGTCGTGCTTGGGCGCGCTCGCGGTGCCGATGACATACGCGCCGCGGGACTTGGCGATCTGGACGGCGAGGTGGCCCACGCCGCCGGCGGCGGCGTGGATGAGGACCCGCTGGCCGGGCCGGACTCCGGCGGTGTCGACGAGTGCCTGGTAGGCGGTGAGAGCGGCGAGGGGGAGTGCTCCGGCCTGGACGTGATCGATGCCGGCCGGCTTGTGGGCGAAGGCGCGGGCGGGGCCGGTCACGTACTCGGCGTGGGAGCCGGCACCGTACGGGTAGGGCAGCATGCCGAAGACTTCGTCGCCCGGCTTGAAGAGAGTGACCCCGTGACCGACGGCCTCGACGACCCCCGAGACGTCCCAGCCGAGCACGAGCGGAAGCCGGTCGAGGAACAGGCCGTTCGCCCGGTGCTTCCAGTCGGTGGGGTTGACGCCGGCGGCACGGACGGCGACCAGGATCTGGCTCGGGCCCGGGACGGGCCTGGGAAGCCGAACTTCCCTGAGCACGTCCGGGGTTCCGTGAATGTCCTGGCTGATCGCGCGCATGGTGGCCTGGTTCGTGTCGTTCGTCATGGGTCCAGCGTGACGGGCTTCGCCGTTCCGTACCGTGGCATGATTGCCATCTTTCGACAGGATCCTGCCATGGGAAACGTGCACCGTGTCGTCGTGCTGGCCCTGGACGGGGTGTACCCGTTCGAACTGGGCATTCCGAGCCGGGTCTTCGGGGCCGCGGAGGGCCGGTACGAGGTCCTCACCTGCACCGTCGACGGCCGCTCGGTGCATACCAACTCCGACTTCTCGGTCGGTGTCGAGCACGGCCCGGAGATTCTGGGCACGGCCGACACCGTCGTCCTCCCGCCCTTCGACACCTCCCGCATCACGCGGGAGGCGCCCGCGGCCGTTGCGGCGGCCCTCGGGTCCATGGCACCCGGCACCCGCATCGTGTCGATCTGCACGGGCGCCTTCGTGCTCGCGGCCACCGGGATGCTCGACCACCGGCCGGCCACCACGCACTGGGCGCTCGCGGAGGTCTTCCGTGACTGGTTCCCGCAGGTGGAACTGGATCCGGACGTCCTGTTCATCGACGACGGGGACGTGCTGACCTCCGCGGGCGCCGCCTCCGGGGTCGATGTCTGCCTGCATCTCGTGCGCAAGGACCACGGCAGCAAGGTCGCCAACCGGGTGGCACGTATGTGTGTCGTCCCACCCTGGAGGGACGGGGGACAGGCGCAGTACATCGAGCGGCCCGTGCCCGAGCCGTCCGCCAACGGAACGGCCGCCACCCGCCAGTGGGCCCTGGAACACCTCCATGAGCCCCTGAGCCTGGCGGAGCTGGCCGACCGCGCCCGGATGAGCCTGCGCACCTTCGCCCGCCGTTTCGACGAAGAGGTGGGCATGAGCCCGGGCAGGTGGCTCATCCAGCAGCGAGTCGGGCGTGCGCGCCAGCTGCTCGAATCGAGTGACCTGTCGGTGGACGAGATCGCCGGACAGGTCGGCTTCGCCACGGGTACCTCGCTGCGCCAGCACCTGCACGCCGCGATCGGCGTGTCACCCCTCGCCTACCGGCGCACCTTCCGGGGCGCGCCGCGCGCAGGGGACTGAAGCCATGTCCCGGTCTGTCCCACCAGGTGTGCCATGGGCGGCCGCATGGTGCGGCAGATGTTCAGGGCGTGCGCGCCCGGCGGGTGCGAGGCGGGAGGGATCAGTGGGTGAGGACCGCCCGGTGGTGTGACCAGTCGCTGCCGTCCGCCTGCCGGAGCATGAAGCCGGCGACGCCCTGCTGGTCCTGCCGCCGATGCGGCCGTGCGAGGGGACGTCGAGGCACGCCTCGCTGGTGCAGGGAACCGCTGTGGGCGTCATGTCTGTACGACGGGGGAACCGGACGGTGCGCGGGCGGCAGCCTTCCCGCCGATTCGGGAGTCCTGGTGGCCACACCGGCGCGCAGGTGTGTCAAGGGCCGTGGCTATCAGGTGGCGGCGGCCATCGCCCCCGCGTGTGCCGTCGTCATTCGCCTCGCCAGATGTTGTCGAAGGCCGCATCCTCGATGGCTCGCCGTTGCCGTACGGCCTCCAGCTCCATCAACGCGTCATTGACGGCGGCCAGCACGGTTACCACCGCGTCGTCGGCCGTGCCCGGGAAGTCCCCGGTCCGCTCGTCCCGGATCCCGATGGCTGCCGCGAGGGCGGCGAGGACGGGCTCGTCCGATGTCCAGCGGTTCGCCGCCTCGCGGCGGGCGGGCGAATCGACCAGCACCGTCCGACCGCTCCGGAAGGGCATCCCGCGACGGGGCTGCCGAGTGAGCTGCCCCTCCGCCTCGAGTGCGGCCAGATAGGCGGCGGACAGGCCGCGACCTCTGCGCCACAGCCAGTCGTCGACCGATTCGTACGGCGCCTCTCGGATCAGCGACGCCGCAGCCTCGTCCAGCAGGCGATCGGCTATGGGGGGCCGGAGGCCCGGCACGATCTGATCGCCGTCCAGTCTGATGGCCTCGGAACCGAGGAGGTCGATCATCTCGGCTCCCGCGAGCGCGAGCGACAGGTCGCCCTGCTCGACAGGGCGACCGGGCGCCATGTCCATGACGGCGATCGAGAGGTCCCGCGGTGTGGTCATGAAGGGCTCCACGTCAGAGGCATCGGTGTAGCGATGCGTCGCCGAGCAGCTGGTCCGGCACCCGGTGTGACGCCGGGCGCCAAGGCCGGCTGCCGTTGTCGGTGGCCGCGGCGATCGCCGAGCGGATTTGCTGCGCGTAGCCGGCGGGCGGGAAGCCCGGCCGGTGCTGTCCATCGGGATCGGATCACTGATCGTGTGGTCGGTGGATGGGGAAAGGACCTTCCTGCCCGTCGCCGAGCATTCCCGATATCGAGCTTACGGAGCGAGGGCGGCAGCTGCATCCTGCGTCGGCCCCACCATGCTGCCCTGACCGCCGACTGAAGCTCCGGCCGCGCCGGCCCGAGTGCTGAGTCGGCAGCTGGAGCGCTGGGTCACATCTCGGTTCCGCAATGCCACACCGTGGGTGACCTCGGTCAGTCGTTGGCCGTGTGCCTGCGGTGATGCAGGTCAGGGATGTGCGTCGCTGAGTTGCGGGTGCAGGCGTGCGGCACGCTCTCCGGCCTCAGCCCAGTGTGATCCAGGCGGCGACCGGCAGGTGGTCGCTGCCGGTGGCGGGCAAGGTGTGGATGTGGGTGACGGTTGCCGAGCGGGCCATGACCTGGTCGATCCGGGCCAGCGGGAAGGCGGCGGGGTAGCTGAAGGCGAAGCCGCGTTCCGCTACGTTCATCCGTGAGGTCAGCGGGGCCAGCCCACGGTCGTCGACCGTGCTGTTGAGGTCGCCCAGCAGGATCACCGTTGTCAGCTTCTCGGCGGCGACGGCCTTGCCCAGCAGGCCGGCGCTCTCGTCGCGCCAGGAGGATGCGAGGCCGCTCGCCCGGACGCGGACCGAGGGCAGGTGCGCGACGTACACCGCGATCTCGCCGTGCGGCGTGTGGACCACGGTCCGCAGCCCGCGACTCCAGGCCTCCGCGATCCCCTGGGGTTTGATGTCCACCAGCCGGGTGTCGGTCAGCGGATGCTTCGACCAGAGTCCGACGCTGCCCCGGACCGCGTGGTACGGGTAGTCCGAGGCGAGGGTCTTCTCGTAGACCAGCAGTGCCGGGGGCGCCAGCTCCTCCAGTGCGATGAGATCGGGCTCGGCGTCGGCCAGGGCGCGGGCCGTGCCTGGCGGGTCGGTGTTCTCGTCGCTGACGTTGTGTTGCACCACGACCAGGTCGTGCCCGCCGGGCTTCGCCCCAGGCAGGAGCAGCCCGCCGAAGAGGTATATCCAGGCCGCCACGGGCATCAGCAGGGCCACCAGCGCGGTGGCCGAACGGCGCAGCAGCGCCACTCCGAGCAGCACCACGACCACCAGGCCGAGCCAGGGCAGGAATGCTTCCAGCAGACTGCCCAGGCGGCCCACGGAGTTGGGGACGGCCCGGTGGAACGCCAGCAGCACGGCCGTCAGTACCGCGAGCACAACAAGCACCCGCCCGCGCGTCCAGGTCGACCGGCCCCGCGCATCCTCGCCCGGAGTCCAGCGCCCCGCCCGGCGTCGTGCCCACCGAGGCACTGCTGCCTTGACCGTCGACGTCGCACCGCTGTCCGCCCGCGCCTGCTCCACCATGGCTTCCCATCCACTTGACCTTGCCCCCCAAGACGAGCCACCGGGTGAATCAGTTTCTGTTGTCCGCGGCACAGTGTGCCCCGGGCGGTGCAGGTGGCGGACCATTGGCAGTGTGTGGCACAACCTGAGCGAAGCCGCCGAGCGGAGCGTCGCCCGGCACCGCGGCTTCCTGCGCGTCCTGGGCGGGCTACGACTGGGGGCAGCCACACATCGCCGCGTGCCGACCCGCGAGGGCTTTGCATAAACCTGCGGCGATGCGTATAGTCATGCCATCGACGAGGAGGATTCCGATGGCGGTACGTGCAGCAGTGGCAGGGGCGAGCGGGTATGCCGGCGGGGAGCTGCTCCGTCTGCTGCTCGTTCACCCCGAGGTGGAGATCGGTGCTCTCACCGGCAATACCAACGCCGGCCAGAAGCTCGGCGCGCTGCAACCGCATCTGCGGCCGCTCGCCGACCGGGTGCTCCAGCCGACCACGCCCGAGGTCCTCGCCGGGCACGACGTCGTTTTTCTCGCCCTGCCGCACGGGCAGTCCGCCGCCGTCGCCGAGCAGCTCGGTGACGAGGTGCTCGTCGTCGACATGGGCGCCGACTTCCGGCTGAAGGACGCCGGTGACTGGGAGAAGTTCTACGGGTCGCCGCACGCCGGGACCTGGCCCTACGGTCTGCCCGAGCTTCCCGGTGCCCGTGCCGCGTTGGCGGGTTCCAAGCGGATCGCGGTGCCCGGCTGCTACCCGACGGCCGTCTCCCTCGCGCTGTTCCCGGCGTACGCGGCCCAGCTCGTCGAGCCCGAGGCCGTCGTCGTCGCCGCGTCCGGTACCTCCGGGGCGGGCAAGGCGGCCAAGCCGCACCTGCTCGGCTCCGACGTGATGGGCAACATGTCTCCGTACGGCGTCGGCGGTGTCCACCGGCACACGCCCGAGATGATCCAGAACCTCAGCGCCGCTGCCGGTGAGCCGGTCACGGTTTCCTTCACGCCGACCCTCGCGCCCATGCCCCGCGGCATCCTCGCCACGTGCAGCGCGAAGGCGAAGCCGGGCGTGAGCGCCGAGTCCGTACGTACCGCCTATGACAAGGCCTTCGCGGACGAGCCGTTCGTCGACCTTCTTCCCGAGGGACAGTGGCCCGCCACCGCGTCCGTGTACGGCTCCAACGCCGTGCAGATCCAGGTCGCGTACGACGAGGCAGCCGGCCGGGTCGTCGTCATCAGCGCCATCGACAACCTTGCCAAGGGCACCGCGGGCGGCGCCCTGCAGAGCATGAACATCGCCCTCGGACTTCCCGAGGACACAGGTCTTTCCACGATCGGAGTGGCACCGTGAGCGTCACGGCAGCACAGGGGTTCTCGGCGGCGGGCATCTCCGCGGGAATCAAGGAGAGCGGTAACCCGGACCTGGCCCTCGTGGTCAACAACGGCCCGCGTCGCGCCGCCGCGGGAGTCTTCACCTCCAACCGCGTCAAGGCCGCCCCCGTCCTCTGGTCGGAGCAGGTCCTGGGGGGTGGCGAGGTCACCGCCGTCGTCCTCAACTCCGGAGGTGCCAACGCCTGTACGGGCCCGCAGGGCTTCCAGGACACGCACGCCACCGCCGAGAAGGCCGCCGAGGTCCTCATCGGTCACAGCGCCGGTGAGATCGCCGTCGCCTCGACCGGGCTGATCGGCACGCTGCTCCCGATGGACAAGCTGCTGCCCGGCATCGAGACCGCCGCCGCGGCGCTCAGCGAGCACGGCGGCGAGAAGGCCGCCATCGCCATCAAGACCACGGACACGGTCCACAAGACCGCCGTCGCGGGCGGCGAGGGCTGGACCGTCGGCGGCATGGCCAAGGGCGCGGGCATGCTCGCACCGGGGCTCGCCACGATGCTGGTCGTCCTCACCACCGACGCCGACGTCGACGCCGCCGGTCTCGACTCCGCGCTGCGCGCCGCGACCCGCACCACCTTCGACCGGGTCGACTCCGACGGCTGCATGTCGACGAACGACACCGTGCTGCTGCTGGCCTCCGGGGCCAGCGGGATCACCCCGGAGCAGGGCGAGTTCGCGGAGGCCGTACGGGTCGTCTGCGCCGACCTGGCCCGGCAGCTGATCGGCGACGCCGAGGGCGCCTCCAAGGACATCCGGATCGAGGTCGTCAACGCGGCGACCGAGGACGACGCCGTCGAGGTGGGCCGATCCATCGCGCGCAACAACCTCCTCAAGTGCGCCATCCACGGAGAGGACCCCAACTGGGGCCGGGTCCTCTCCGCGATCGGCACGACGAAGGCCGCCTTCGAACCCGACCAGCTCAATGTCGCCATCAACGGCGTCTGGGTCTGCAAGAACGGCGGGGTCGGCGAGGACCGCGACCTCGTCGACATGCGCTACCGCGAGGTGAAGATCACCGCCGACCTCGCCGCAGGCACCGAGTCGGCCGTCATCTGGGCCAACGACCTCACCGCGGACTACGTCCACGAGAACAGCGCGTACAGCTCATGAGCGCCGCGAGGAAGCACACCGCACTGCCGAAGGCGCAGATCCTCATCGAGGCGCTGCCCTGGCTGACCCGGCACAACGGCAAGACCGTCGTCATCAAGTTCGGCGGCAACGCCATGATCGACGAGGAGTTGAAGGCGGCCTTTGCGCAGGACGTCGTCTTCCTGCGGCAGGCCGGCCTCAAGCCCGTCGTCGTGCACGGCGGCGGCCCGCAGATCAGCGCCCAGCTCGACAAGCAGGGCCTGGTCAGCGAGTTCAAGGCCGGGCTGCGTGTCACCACGCCCGAGGCGATGGACGTCGTACGGATGGTGCTGGCCGGACAGGTCCAGCGCGAGCTGGTCGGCCTGCTCAACCAGCACGGCCCGCTCGCCGTCGGCATGACCGGTGAGGACGCGCACACCATCACCGCCACCCAGCACCGGCCCACCATCGAGGGCGAGCTCGTCGACATCGGCCGGGTCGGCGAGATCACCGCCATCGACACCGGGGCCATCCAGGCGCTGCTGGACGACGGCCGGATCCCGGTCGTCTCCTCCATCGCCCGCTCCGCCGACGACAACCACGTCTACAACGTCAACGCCGACACCGCGGCCGCCGCACTCGCCGCCGCACTGAACGCCGAGACGCTGATGGTCCTCACCGACGTCGAGGGTCTCTACGAGGACTGGCCCAACAGCGACGACGTGATCAGCCGGCTCACCGCCGGCGAGCTGGAGAAGCTGCTGCCGGAGCTGTCCAGCGGCATGGTGCCGAAGATGCAAGGCTGTCTGCACGCTGTGCGCAACGGCGTCGAGACCGCCCGTGTCATCGACGGCCGGGTCCAGCACTCGATCCTGCTGGAGATCTTCACCGACGAAGGAATCGGCACGATGGTCGTGCCCGACGCACAGCCAGGAACGGTCGCACAGTCAGGGACGGAGGGGGAAGCATGACCAACGCCGAGCTTTCACAGCGGTGGCAGGGCTCGCTCATGGACAACTACGGCACCCCGCAGCTCTCCCTGGTCCGCGGCGAAGGCGCCCGCGTGTGGGACGCCGACGGCACCGAGTACCTCGACTTCGTCGGCGGCATCGCGGTGAACGCGCTGGGCCACGCCCACCCCGCCGTCGTCGAGGCCGTCTCCGCCCAGATCGCCTCCCTCGGCCATGTCTCCAACCTCTTCATCGCCGAACCGCCCGTCGCCCTCGCCGAGCGGCTCCTGCACCTTTTCGGACGGACCGGCCGGGTCTACTTCTCCAACTCGGGCGCCGAGGCCAACGAGGCCGCCTTCAAGATCGGCCGGCTGACCGGGCGGATCCATATGGTCGCCACCGACGGCGGCTTCCACGGCCGGACCATGGGGGCCCTCGCCCTCACCGGCCAGCCCGGGAAGCGCGAGCCGTTCCTCCCGCTGCCCGGCGACGTCACACATGTCCCGTACGGAGATGCGGAAGCCCTCCGCGCCGCAGTGACCACCGAGACCGCGCTGGTGATCATCGAACCCGTCCAGGGCGAGAACGGTGTGGTCGTCCCGCCCAAGGGCTACCTGGAGGCCGCCCGGGAGATCACCCGGGCCACCGGCACCCTGCTCGTTCTCGACGAGGTGCAGACCGGTATCGGCCGGTGCGGCCACTGGTTCGAGCACCAGGCCCACCAGAGCATCGAGCCCGACATCGTCACCCTCGCCAAGGGCCTGGGCGGCGGGCTGCCGATCGGCGCCACCGTCGCCTTCGGTGCCACGGCCGGCCTGCTGAAGCCCGGTCAGCACGGCACGACGTTCGGCGGCAACCCGATCGCCTGCGCTGCCGGTCTCGCCGTGCTGGACACCCTTGCCGCCGATGGCGCCCTGGATCGGGTGAAGCGGCTCGGCGAGCGGATCCGGGAGGGTGTCGAGGGGCTGGGGCACCCGTTGGTCTCCCACGTCCGCGGCTCCGGACTGCTCCTGGGTATCGTGCTCACCGAGCCCGTCGCACCTCAGGTGCAGCAGGCGGCTCAGGGAGCCGGACTCCTGGTGAACGCGCCCGCCCCCGATATCGTGCGGCTGATGCCGCCGCTGATCATCGGTGACGCGGAGGTGGACGCGTTCCTCGAGGCACTGCCCGGCGCTCTCGGCGCAGCACACGGGGACGGACCATCCGGAGAGAAGCGCTCCGGAGAATGAGGCGACGACGATGACCGAGGCGCAGGAATCCGAGTACGGCGGGCAGTCCGTGCCGCAGACCCGCACGGCACGCCACCGCCGGATCGTGGACATCCTGAACCGGCTGCCGGTGCGCTCGCAGAGCCAGCTGGCCAAGCTCCTCGCCGACGACGGGCTGAGCGTCACCCAGGCGACGCTCTCCCGCGATCTGGACGAGCTGGGCGCGGTGAAGATCCGTAACACCGGCGGCGAGCTGATCTACGCGGTGCCGAGCGAGGGCGGTTTCCGTACCCCGCAGGCGCCGCTCGGCGAGTCCGCCAAGGAGGAGCGGATGCGGCGCCTCTCCGCCGAACTGCTCATTTCGGCGGAGGCGTCGGCCAACCTCGTGGTGCTGCGTACGCCTCCGGGCGCGGCCCAGTTCCTGGCCTCGGCCATCGACCAGGCCGAGCTGCAGGACATCCTCGGCACGATCGCGGGCGACGACACGTTGATGCTGATCAGCCGTGACCCGGCGGGCGGTCAGGCACTCGCCGACCATCTGCTGCGGCTGGCGCAGAACGGCCGCTGAGAGCCTGTCGGGTGACCTTCGATCGGAAAGCGTGCGTGCCAGGGCGTGGCCGCCCGATCAGAGGTCACCCGACAGGCTCTGAGCCCGCGCGGGCTTTTCCTTCCGGATCGGGACGGACCCTGAGGGCCCGGGCCGACCCGGGAGAGGGGCCCTGGGCGTCCGGATCAGTAACGGGTGATCGCGGTCGGGCCCGAAAGCGTCCCGATCGCGATGTGCGGCCGGCGGTCCGGGTCCGCCCAGGCGAGGATCCGGTCCATCGCGGCCGCCGGTACGGAGACGCAGCCGGCGGTCGCCCCGTCCCCGTTCACATGCAGAAATATGCCCGCACCCCGCCCGCGTACCGGCCGGTCGTAGTTGAATCCGACCACCAGTGCGCGGGCGTACTGCGTCCCGTACGCGATCAGGTGCTCGGCCTCGCCTGCCCGGCAGTCGGCGGGCAGCGGCTCCACCCAGCGGTTGTAGCGGGACGCCTCGTTGTCCTGGCACCACCACGACCGGTCGCTGACCCGGCGGTACGCGTAGGCGGTCCCGGCCGGGGCCGCCTTGATCCCGAAGGCGTACGGCAGGTCGTACAGACCCGTGGGTGTGGTGTTCGTCCCCTGGACCCGCTGCTTCCCCTCGGTCAGCCCCTTCGCCCCGAACCGGGCCGACGCGGACCCCATCCGTACCCACGTCCCGGACCGCAGGTTCCACCAGCTCACGGTCCCCGTGGTGGATACGGTGCCGGGGGCCTCGGCGGTGATCAGTTGCGTGCCGCCGCCCGTGTCGGCCATCCGCTCCGGTAGCGGCGGCGTGGCGGCGGGCCGCGCCGCCACCGAACCCACGAGGGCGAGCAGAACCGAACCGGTCACCAGTGATATGCGCATGTCCCGGACCGTAGGCGCGACTGAACCGGTCTGCCCCCGGGCCTGGTCCGTACGGACCAATGCCCGACGGCTCATCCCGCGGCGGGCATGCCAGGCAGCGGGAGCGGCAGTCCCGGAAGGCCGTCGATGCTGGTGGCGACGTGCTCCTTCTTCTCGAAGTACTCGCTGAGCGAGGCGTCGTCCTCGCGGGCGAAGCGCTGGGCGTGGAGCGGCCGGTCCTCGTCGTAGGACATGAAAGGCACGGCGAATCCGCAGGTGTCCCGGATCAGCTCGGCCGTCACCACGATGATCGCGCGCGGCCCGTGCGGTGTGGGGTCGACGCCGGGGAAGTGGGCGAGCAGGCCGGTGAACCGCGGGTCGTCGCGGAAGACGGGCTCGCCGCGGCCGTGCACCCGCACGATGTTCGGTGGTCCCTGGAAGGCGCACCACATGAGGGTGATGCGGCCGTTCTCGCGGAGATGCGCCACGGTCTCCGCATTGCTCCCGGCGAAGTCCAGATAAGCCACGGTCCGCTCGTCGACGACCGCGAAGGAGCCGCTGACGCCCTTGGGGGAGAGATTGACCGTGCCGTTTCCGTCGAGGGGCGCGGTCGCCGTGAAGAAGATGTGCTGCTCTTCGATGAAGGTCCTGAGCCGTCCGTCGATATGTTCGTATGTCTTTCCCATGAGGCGATTATTGTCGCCAATGCGGCGCCCGGCGGGGGCATTTCAGCCGGTGGGACGCCGCTGGCGGACCGTCGCGCGGAGGTGGGCTCGCAACAGCCGCTCGGCCGCCACACGCAGCGCACGCGGTCGGTCCGCCCCGGTCCTGACGAGCAGCCACTCGTGCGGTATCCGGTCGGCGTCCGGCAGCAGAGCCTGCGTCACCGCCCGGACGACGGCGGGTGACGGGTCGTTGAGGAGGGGCCGCAGCTGCTCGTACCGCACCGCGTCGAGCGCGCGCAGGCCGGTGACGGCGTGGACGCGGACTGCGGGCACAGGGTGCGTCACCAGTGACCACAGCGCCGGGGCGTCCTCCCTGGTGCCGCACTCGCCGAGCCCGGCGGGGGCCGCGGGGCGGGCGGCCGGGTCGGCGCACATCGACCGGTAGAGGGGGAGCGGATCGATGCCGCCCTGCCGCAGTACATAGCGGGCACAGGCCCGTACGACCCTGGACCGGTCGGCGAGGAACACCGCCGCCTCGCCCTGCCGCCCAGCCCGCCGCAGCGCGGTGACACCGGCGGACCGTACCTGGGGCGACCGCGCCGACAGCAGGGGGCTCAGCACCTCGTCGTACGCCCCGTCCCGCATCCCCGCGATCGCGGCCTCCGCACACAGTGTCTGGATGCGCACATCGTCCGAGGCGGCGGCTGCAGTGCGGGCCAGCGTTGCCGGGGCGAGGAGACCGCGATCGACCGCGATGCGGTACGCGAACCGGCGTGTGGCCCGGTCCTCGCTCGTGAGCAGCGCCGCGACGTCCTCGGCGGGCCCTTCGCGCAATGCACGGTCCAGCCGTTCGCGGGCGAACTCGCCCTGATCGCGCCTGGACAGCCGCAGCACCAGCGCAGTCAGCGGCGGCAGCTGCCGGCCGGGAATCTCCGAGAACAGTGCCCGAGCCCGGTTGCGCACCGGGCCGGCCCAGTCCGCGCAGCGCACGACCAGGAGCGGCCGCAGAGCCGGGGAGCGGGCGGCCCACTCGAGTGCCGCCTCCCGGATCCGGCCGTCCGGATGGCACAGCGCGACGGCGAGCAACGGCTCGTCCGGAGGCGTCCTGGACCAATTCACCGAGGGCAGCGGAGCGTCCCAGCTCCAGCGCAGTCTCCGACCGCCGGCCCAGTCGTGCGACGGGAGCAGCCCCGGCGTCTTCCACGCCAGGACCCGTACCCCGAGATCGAGGGCCGTCCAGGCCTCGGCCGACGAGGTGTCCAGCGCTTCCCGGAGCGGTATGCCCCGGGCCAGCCGTTCAGCGGCCTCGTAGTCGCTGCTCATCACGTGCCTCCACCAGGTATGCGGAGGCCGATCGTAGAGGGCCGCACGGTGTCCGGGCCCGGCATTTACGGTCCGGGATCGAGCGTTCGGGTGAGCCGTTCACCAGCAGCTTTGACAAATCATACGGAGGACTGCATAGTTATGCCCACCAGCCGCGCCGTCGTCACCGGCCGGAAGTCCAGCGAGTCGCTGTACGACTTCAACCTCGCCACCTACGACTCGGGCGACACGTTCGACCAGTCCAAGGCACAGGGCTTCATCGAGATCTTCGGCCTCTCGTCGAAGATTGCCGCGAAGCGCGATCTGCAGGCATAGCCTGACGCCGATCTGGCCTGACGCCGACCCGTTTACGTCACCGCCTCCCCGTTCCTCCACGGCGGGGAGGCCGTCGCACATCCACCCCCTTGCAATTCCGAGGAGCACGCAGTGAGCAACGGCACCGGCAACAGCGACGTACGCCTCTGGGGCGGCCGTTTCGCCGACGGCCCGGCCGAGGCGCTGGCCAAGCTGTCCGCCTCCGTCCACTTCGACTGGCGGCTTGCGCCGTACGACATCGCCGGCTCCCGCGCCCACGCGCGTGTCCTCAACAAGGCGGCCCTGCTCACCGCGGACGAACTGGCCCGCATGATCGCCGGTCTCGACCAGCTCGAAGCCGATGTCGCCGACGGCTCCTTCACCGGCACCATCGCCGACGAGGACGTCCACACCGCGCTGGAGCGCGGCCTGCTGGAGAGCCTCGGCAAGGACCTCGGCGGCAAGCTGCGCGCCGGCCGGTCCCGCAACGACCAGGTCGCCACGCTCTTCCGGATGTACCTGCGCGACCACGCCCGGATCATCGGCGGTCTGATCGCCGAGCTCCAGGACGCCCTGGTCGGTCTCGCCGAGGCGCATGCGGACGTCGCCATGCCGGGCCGTACGCATCTGCAGCACGCCCAGCCCGTCCTCTTCGCCCACCACGTCCTGGCCCATGTGCAGTCCCTGTCCCGGGACGCCGAGCGGCTGCGGCAGTGGGACGAGCGCACGGCCGTCTCCCCGTACGGCTCCGGCGCACTCGCCGGTTCGTCCCTGGGGCTCGACCCGGAGGCGGTCGCCGCCGACCTCGGCTTCGAGCACGGTTCCGTCGCCAACTCCATCGACGGCACGGCCTCCCGCGACTTCGTCGCCGAGTTCGCGTTCATCACGGCGATGATCGGCGTCAACCTCTCCCGGATCGCGGAGGAGGTCATCATCTGGAACACGAAGGAGTTCTCCTTCGTCACCCTGCACGACGCCTTCTCCACCGGCTCGTCGATCATGCCGCAGAAGAAGAACCCGGACATCGCCGAGCTGGCCCGCGGCAAGTCCGGTCGGCTCATCGGCAACCTGACGGGCCTGATGGCCACGTTGAAGGCCCTCCCGCTCGCGTACAACCGCGACCTCCAGGAGGACAAGGAACCGGTCTTCGACTCCTGCGACCAGCTCGAGGTCCTGCTGCCCGCCTTCACCGGCATGATGGCCACGCTCACCGTCAACCGCGAGCGGATGGAGGAGCTCGCACCGGCCGGCTTCTCGCTCGCCACGGACATCGCCGAGTGGCTGGTCAAGCAGGGCGTCCCGTTCCGTGTCGCGCACGAGGTCGCGGGGGAGTGCGTCAAGGAGTGCGAGCAGCAGGGCATCGAACTCGACGAACTCACCGACGCGCAGTTCGCGAAGATCTCCGAGCACCTCACCCCCGAGGTCCGCACGGTCCTCAACGTGCCGGGCGCGCTGGCCTCCCGCAACGGGCGCGGCGGTACGGCCCCGTCGGCCGTCGCTGCCCAGCTCACCGAGGTCAAGGCCGACCTCGCCGTCCAGCACGCATGGGCGACCGCGAAGAGCTGACAGCAGCCCGGGCACAGGCGACGAGGCGGGGAGCGGTCGTGCGCTCCCCGCCTGGTCGCGTCCGCACGCAGGGGCGACCGAACGGCGACGCGGGGATCCGGGGTGTGGCGGACCGCCACGTCACCGTGGTGACGGTGAGGACGCCGACACCCGCACTCGCCGGGCCGGTCTGCTCCCGCGGGTGCTCATCCGGCTGAAACTCCCGGACGAGATGGAAGCCGACCTGACGGCCGGCCGCGACCGGGTCTGCGCAGGTCCGAGGGGCGAGGTCCTGGCCGGACCGGCCCGCTCCCGGCCGGCGAGGGCCCGATCGGCCGAATCCCGCGGCTGGACGCGCGTGAATCCGGCTGCGTTACGTTGGCGGGGAGCACCCCATCGACGAGGAGCCCGCGATGCCCTTCGGACGCCTGGCCTCGGCCACGACCCCGACCGCCCATATCGGGCTCGGCCTGGCCGCGGTCGGCAGGCCCGGCTACATCAATCTCCACCGCGACCGGGACCTGCCCGAGGACCGGAGCGTCGACGCCCTGCGCGAGCGCACCCATGAACTGCTCGACGCTGCCTACGCCCAAGGCGTCCGCTACTTCGACGCCGCCCGCTCCTACGGCCGCTCCGAGGAGTTCCTCGGCGCCTGGCTGGCCGCCCGTCCCGAGGTACGTGATGTCGTCATCGGCAGCAAGTGGGGCTACACCTACACCGCCGACTGGAACATCGACGCCGAGGCGCACGAGGTCAAGGACCACAGCCTCGCCACGTTCGAGCGGCAGCGTGCCGAGACCGAGGCACTGCTCGGCGACCGGCTCGACCTTTACCAGATCCACTCCGTGACCGCCGACAGCCCGGCCCTCACCGACAAGGAACTCCACGCGCGGCTCGCCGAACTCGCGGCCCACGGAGTCAGCGCCGGACTCTCCACCAGCGGCCCCGCCCAGGCGGACGCCATCCGTGCCGCGCTCACCGTCAGGGTCGACGGCGAACCCCTCTTCCGTACCGTCCAGGCCACCTTCAACGCCCTGGAGACCTCGGCCGGTCCTGCGCTCGCCGAGGCGCACGAGGCCGGGCTGACCGTGATCGTCAAGGAAGCCATGGCCAACGGACGCCTCGCCGGAACGGATGCCCCCGCGATCGTCCAGGAGATCGCGGCCGAGGCGGGCCTCGGAAGCGACGCGGTCGCGCTCGCGCTGGTGCTGCACCAGCCGTGGGCCGGCGTCGTGCTCTCCGGTGCGGCGACGGTCACCCAGCTCGCCGGCAACCTGCACGCCCCGCTCCTCGGCCTCGACGAGGAGCGGCGGTCCCAGCTCGACGCGCTGGTCGAGGAGCCCGAGGCGTACTGGCGCCACCGCGCCGCGCTGCCCTGGAGCTGACAGCCGGCGCACCTGCCGATTCCTTGATCACCGGCCGTGCTGTCACATCGGCGCCGTTCCATGCGTCAATGCTGTGACGGCACGCGACGGAGGAATGGGTCTGTGGACGAGAACGAGTTTCTGGCAGCACGCTTCGAGGAGAACCGGACCCATCTGAAGGCCGTGGCCTACCGGATGCTCGGCTCGCTGAGCGAGGCGGAGGACGCCGTCCAGGAAGCGTGGATCCGGCTCAGCCGCTCCGACGACCGGCAGATCGACAACCTGGGCGGCTGGCTGACCACGGTCGTCGGCCGGGTCTGCCTGGACATGCTGCGCTCCCGCCGGTCCCGGCGGGAGGAGCCGCTGCAGGCACAGAAACCCGACGGGCACACCTCCGATCCGGTCCTCGGCCCGCAGCCCGGCAGTGACCCCGAACAGCAGGCGCTGATCGCCGACTCGGTCGGGCTCGCGCTGCTCGTGGTGCTGGAGACGCTGGACCCCGCGGAGCGGCTGGCGTTCGTGCTGCACGACATGTTCGCGGTGCCGTTCGACGAGATCGGGCGCATTGTGGACCGCACCCCGGCCGCGGCCCGCCAGCTCGCCAGCCGGGCGCGCCGCCGGGTCCAGGGCGTGGAACCGGCGCCCGACCCCGATCTCAACCGCAGGCGCGAGGTCGTTGAGGCGTTCCTGGCCGCCGCCCGGGGCGGCGACTTCGACGCACTCGTCGCCGTGCTCGACCCGGACGTGGTGGCACGGTCCGACGGCGGCGCGGGTGGCGTGGGTGCCCCGTCGCTGGTGCGCGGGGCTGCGTCGGTGGCCCGCCAGGCGATGATGTTCGCGCCGTTCGTCCGGTCCTCGCAGATGGCTCTCGTCGACGGGGCCCTCGCGGTCATCTCGACCCGCGAGGGACAGCGGTTCTCGGTCATGCGGTTCACGATCGAGCGGGGCAGGGTCACCGAGCTGTATGTGATCAACGACCCGGCCCGGCTTCCGGAGCTGGATCTGACCGTGCTCAACGACTGAGACCGACCGGCAATTGGGGGCGGCGTCACGGGGCTGGGGCACGCACCTCGCGGCGTTGTCGTCCATCACCATGGCTCCGCCATGGCTCAATCCTCCGCCCTGCGATGCACGCACACCAGCCCCGCTCCTTCACCCACCCCCCCTTGCCGGTCGGTCTGAGAAGGGCCGGGGGCGGACCGGGGCTCAGTTCTCGTCCCGGTCCGCCGCCCACTGGGCGAGCGCGTCGAAGTCGGCGCGCTCCAGCCCGATCCGCGGATCGATCTGGAGCAGCAGCGACCGGCCCGGCCCCTGTCGGTCGATCCACGCCCGGTCCCGCTCGGATATCTCGTCGTCGACCCACGCGAACGGCCGCCCGGCCGTGTACTCCACGACGTACTGCGTCTTCCAGAGCGTCCCGTCCGGCGCGCTGCCGTGCATCGCCGGCCAGTCGATGTACGGCAGCGGCGGCAGTCCGAGATGCGGGCCGATCCACTCGTTGGCCTCGTTCTCCCAGGTTGTCGCCCAGACCAGGGTGTAGCGGTCGGTGAGCGCCAGCAGCTCCGCCCCGTGCGCCGGGTTGAGCAGGACGGGCAGTGCGGGCCCCTCGGTCCACCCCGTCGGCCGCATCCGGTGTCTCGTATATCCGTCGGGGGTGTGACGGCGTGACAGTGCCGCCTACGGATTGAGCGGACTTATGCGGGCATGAGACATGTCCGGCCGAGCTTCGCGGACGCTGGGGGGACCTCCCGTCTCGCGACGGATGAGTGTCCGTTAAAGAGGATGGAAGGCGCGTGGCCGGACCCGGCACAATGACCGGATGATCGGCAACCGGATCACATATCGCAAGGCGGACGGCGTCCGTATACCCGGAACCTGGCGTCACGCCTTCATTTGCAACGGTGGGACGTTCTTCCTCACGGACCTAGTCATCTACGCCGACGGGCTCATCGACTGCTGGGGCCTGGTCACCATCGATGAGTTCGAGCAGAAGCTACGCTCCGGCTGGGTGGCCACCGACCTCCCGGAGGGCGCCGAGGCGTCGGCCCACGGCCTGGCCTCGTGGCGCTTCGGCGAGCCGCGCACATGGCTCACCCCAGAGCTGCTGCTCGCCGAGGTGCGGGACACCATCGACGAGCTGAACGGTCGCCCCGATTCGACCGCCCGGTGCCTGGCCGCCGTCGACGTGTTTCTCGCCGACCGAACCGAGGAGAACCGAGCCGCCGCTCTCGCCGCCTACCTGGCCATCCCCGAGACCCAGCGCCACTACGCGCTCGGCGATATGGACCGTAAGGACTGGCCGCTCCAAGTGCTGGTGGCCGGGCCGGGGGGCGTGCCGGAGCGCTGGTCCGACGAGGTCGTCTCCCAGGAGGTGTACGACGAGGCTGTCACCTACTTCGAGGAGCGCGCCCGGCTGATCGCCGAACGGCCCTCCCGGGTTCCTGCGGACGGACCGGCGACGCCGCACGCACCGGCGATCCACCTGTACCACTCGTACCCGCGGCAGCGTGTCGAGGACCCCGGCAAGGTGGCTCTGCGCAGCGACTACCCCACGCCCATCGACATCAACGGCATCACCTACTCGTCCGTCACCCACGCCTATTGGGCCTTGTCAGTCGCCGATTCCACGGCGCAAGCCGCCATCGCAGTGGCGGATACCTCATACGCCGCCCGCAAGCTGGCCGCCGACGCCACTCAACGCGAGGGCTGGGAACACGCCCGCAGTGCCGTCATGATCACACTCCTGCGCGCCAAGTACGCCCAGCACCCAGACCTGGCAGAGATCCTTCTCGCAACCGACGACGCCACCCTCATCTACGACGATGCAGGCTCCGCCTTCTGGGGCGACAACGCCGGCCGCGGCCGCAACTGGATCGGCCGTCTGCTCGAACTTGTCCGCTCCGAACTACACGCGCAGCGTGCCGGAATCATGTAACGGATGGCGCCTCGGTTCTTGGAACTCCTAACGGAATGCCCCTCGCTGGGGTCGGCTCTTCGGCATAGGGAGTTGTCGGGCAGCATGGGGCGATGAACTCGAATCCGCCGGTGCCCCGTGAGGTGAAGGTCATCGATACGGCCTCACTGCTCAGGCTGGAGGAGCGGGCGGGTGAGCTCAGCCTCAACCAGTGGTTGGACCCAGGGTGGGTGATGGCGAACGCGGCGCCCGATGGTGCCCACTACCTATGGCCGGCCCTGTGGAACAGCTCGTCCCATCGCCCAGCCCTTCCGGGTCAGTTGCGGTGCGAGCTGTTGATCACGCTGCGTGCGGGAGACCATGTGATGAGCCTGCTGGATATTCTTCCCGACGACTTCACCCCGCTGCCGAGGGTGACTTCGCGAGACGAAGGCATGCGGGTCAGCCGACTCTTGGACCGTGTTCGTTCGGTCAGGGAATGGCTACTGCGGGAAGGTGAAGGCTCCTCAGGCCGCCTGTGACAGGCGGCGCCAGCACGGAGTTCTTACTGGTCCGTCGCGATGCGGGCCCGCACCGTGAGCGTGCGGACGCTCCCACCGTCTTGGAGGGCTGCGCGGAGGCGCTGGATTTCGTCGTGCTGTTCGGAAAGCCGGGACAGCGCCAGCGTTTTGAACTCGGACGCCTCCGACGCCTCCTCCTTCATTCGGGAGAGCCGCCCCTTCAAGCTGGATACCTCGGCTTTGAGGCGGTCGATCCGGGCGAGGCGGGCGTCCGGCTCGCCGGTCGCCTCTCGGGCCCTGCCCACCCGGTTCTCGAACTCTTCTTTGATGTGGGGGTAGGTGCGGTACAGCGTCGCCCCGGGGGACAGCGGCGAGGATGCTGAGGGACTTGATGTCGCACCGAAGGCCCTCCGGGATCTCCCCGGCCAAGAGCTGATTCATGGCGGCCTTCAAACGACTCTCCGCGTTGGCGTGGCGGTCATTGGGCACTGGATGTCTCCTCAGTGGCTACGGCGGTGTCGATGGATTCCACGATCCGCATGGAGCGCTCATAGGTCTGCTGGGCGCGTTGACGCTCCGGCGGGGACAGCCGGGGGTTTCCGAGGAAGACAGTTCGGGTGTTCTCGGCGTGGTCGGCCCACGCTTTCCGGTGCTGAGGGTGATGGGTCGCTTGGGGGCAGCGAGCGGAGTCGCACATGCCGAGCAGAGGCTCGCTGGCATGAGGAGTGCCGGCCATGGTGAGGCATAGGGCCTTGGCAGGGTCGGTGAACCAGCAGTAGTTCGCCACGCCGATGTGAAGGGTCTTCGCCTTGGTCTTGAGGAGTTTCTCCACGCGACGGTCGTCGGCGACGGTGGCGGGGCCGGGGTCGTGTCCGGCGAGGGACAGATCCACGCTCTGGAAAGCGGCGACCAGGTCGCGTGCGCCTCGGCCGGAGGGCAGGATGCCTTGCTGATAGTCGTGGTAGGCGGCGACCGTGAGCCGGGCGTGTTCGACTTCCTCTTCGGCCTGGACCTCGGCTAGGAACGCGGCCTGATGGCCGCCCGGCCGGGCTAACGGTGGAGTCGGGTATTGGAACTCTCGTAATACCTCTGCCTGAAAGGGGCATAGGCCCCGGAAGGGGCAGGGTTGGATCGGGCGCCTCACGGCCTACGATGCAGCCCATGACGATCACGTATGAGTGGCGCGGTGATTTCGACAATGCCGCCGTCAACGCGCTCCACGCGGAGGCGTTCGGTCACGGTCAGGGGAACATCGATTGGCAGACACGAGTGCAGCGGCACAGCCTCGGGTGGGTCTGTGCCCGAAATGACGGCAGGCTCGTAGGGTTTGTCAACGTCGCCTGGGACGGTGGCGTCCATGCCTTCGTTCTCGACACGATGGTCGCCCAGGACATGCGCAAGACCGGTGTCGGGACCGAACTCGTGACGGCCGCGGCGCAAGGCGCCCGTGCAGCGGACTGCGAATGGCTCCACGTTGACTTTGAAGAGCATTTGCGTCCTTTCTACTTCGACGCGTGCGGCTTCAGGCCGACGGACGCAGGACTCCTCGCCCTGCGCTAGATCACGCTTGCTCCGCAGTCGTCCGGCGGCTGACCTCGGCCGCGTAGGCGGCCCAGTCTCCGGCGGCGGCCCGCTGCCATTTGACGGCGACGGTGATGTCGATGCCGAGGGTGCGGGCGAGGACCGCGGCGGGCAGCTCGGTGGCGAGCTGGAACAGCGCGGTCGAGCGGGTCTCCGCGAGCCGGATGCCGAGTTTGCGGAGCCGTTCGCCCATGGCCCAGGCA
The DNA here is from genome assembly GCF_053599875.1 of Streptomyces sp. NPDC005151. Taxonomy (NCBI): domain Bacteria; kingdom Bacillati; phylum Actinomycetota; class Actinomycetes; order Kitasatosporales; family Streptomycetaceae; genus Streptomyces; species Streptomyces sp. NPDC005151. Next base: position 255,166 of record NZ_JBSFYR010000002.1, read on the forward strand.
CTGATCGGGCGGCCGGGCTGGCCTCCGGGGAAGAGCCAGGGTGAGTCTGTCCGGCCGAGGACGGCATGGCTGCGACGAACCGCGACCTGTTGGAGGGCCAGTTCAGCGACGGGTGCGGGAAGCTCGACCGGGACGGCGCCGAGGCGGATACGGACCGCTCCGTTGGTCTCCTCGATGTGGTCGACGGTGAGCCGGGAGATCGCAGCGGGCCACTGGGCGTAGAGGAGCAACAGCAGGCCGGCAAGGCGGTCTTCGGGCTTGAGGGTGTCCTCGTGCAGCAGGCGGCGGGTGGTGGCCCAGCGGGCTTCGTCGTTCATCGGCTGGGAGGGGCCGTTCCATCGCTCGGCCGGGAAGCTGAGATCACGGGTGATCTTCTGAGAGAGAGCCCAGCGCACGAAGTGGCCTGCCTCCTGGCGAAGGCGGACGTCGTCGCTGGTCATCCACCGCTCAAGGTCGAAGAGGTCGTTCAGGGCTCCGGGCGGCATGGGTGCCTCCAGCGGAGGCCGGAACAGGTTCACCAGCACGAAGTCGCTGTCGCGGGCCTCGCGGCGCGGCCGCGGCCGCGCTCGCCCTGTCCTTCGGCAGGCACTACATTGCGGACCGCCGGGTGCCGGGCCACGGCGTCCTGGAGAAGCTCGCCGACAAGACCGGCAAGGCCAACTTCTACCGACTGGCCGACTTCGGCATGAACGGCGCCTTCCACCTCGACATTCTCTGCACCAAGTCGGCCTTCGCTGTTGCCCGATGAACGCTCGCCCTGGCAAGAATGCGAGTTCCTGGGCCGCTATCTGTTCAACATCAAGGCCAGCGGCCCCGGCCAGGGCCTGCGCCCCTTCCGGGACCCGGACGCCGTCGAAGACGACGAAGGCTGACGGCCGGCACACCACCCCTTCCGGGCACGAGCTCAAGCGGGCGGCGTGACCGGGGACCGCAGGCCGAGCCACTGCTCGGCGTCCCAGGCCTGGAACCGCTCTACCTCGGTGAACCCCAGCTTTGCCGCGAGGCGCATCGAGCCGACGTTGGCGGTCTGGGTGGTGAGCACCACCGGCTCGCCGGGAAGGACGCCGTCGAACCAGCCGAGCGCCGCCGCGCACGCCTCGGCGGCGTACCCGAATCCCCACGCCCGCGGCAGGATCAGGTAGCCGAGATCGGCCTTCCCCGCGGCAGCCGGGCGACGGTGCCCCGTTGCTCTCCTGAGCAGGATCTGGCCGATCATCGCCCCGTCGAGATCAACGACGAAACTCCCGGGCCACCGCTCGGGCGCCCCGGGCATCTCGCGCTCAAGCTCGTCACGCGGCCGGGGGCCGCCGAGGTAGGTGTGCACCTCTGGCGACGCCAGCAGCTCGATGAACGCCGCACGGTCCCGGGCCTCGGACTCGCGGAGCACGAGCCGCTCGGTCTTGATCGGGGCAGGTGGCCAGGTGACGGCTCCTAGTTCAGTCATGGCGGGCAATCTATCGCCCGCCCGCAAACGCGCCTCCGCGTCGAGGGAAACGACATCAAGGACGAGGACGTTGCTCGGCTTCCACTTCGCCCCGCGCTTCCGTGACCTGGCCGACCAACGGTTCTGGCGCGCAGACCTGCCTGAGGTGGACGGCCGGTCCGCTGGCTCCTGCAGCGCATCGGCTCCAGGGGTTTCGCGGAGCTGAAGACAGCGGGGATGAACGGGATGTACTTGAGTGATCAGGCCCTGCATCAGACTGCGTTGTTGGTGTCCGCTCTCCTGATCACCCTTGTGTGAGAGGGGGCTTTTGGTGAGGAACCACGGGAAGCCCGAGGGAGACGGGGCCGTTTTGCTCGAAGCGGCGGGCCTGGTCACGCTTGCTTCTCAGGAAGGTGAGGGTGAGGTCGAGTCCATCGATCTCACCCCGCCAGTCCTCTGCGATGGCGCGTTTGCGGCGGGAGGAGGTCCTCCTCCAGTTCCTCCAGGCGGGGCAGCATCTTCGGGTTGACGCTCAGCATCGGGCAGCGGACGCCCCGTTGACTGAACGAACAGCGGGGATTGGGCAGTTCAGGGGGCGGATGCGGCCTGCGGTCGCTACGGTCACCGGTCGTGATGGACGAAGTTCCCGAGCGGAATCTGGCGACGTTGGTGGTGCCTCGGTGGGGCAGGCTGGTCGAGACCGGCGATCGGTACGAGCCGTATCGGCTCGTCGATCCCGGCGGTGTGACCGTGGAAGCGGTCGCCATCTACTTCCAGGAGTTACTGGCGGCCGGAAAGGCCCCGTCGACGGTCCGCTCCTACGGGATGGATGTGCTGCGGTGGTGGCGATTCCTGCAGGCAGTAGGCATTTCTTGGGACCGAGCGACCCGGGCAGAGGCCAGGGACTTCAGCCGCTGGATTCAGCTGACAGTCAAACCAAGGCGAGCGAAGAATTCGGCTCGGCCGTCGGCGAAGGCGGCCAAGGCCCCGAACCCTGTGACGGGGAAGCCGTCAGTCGGGCCCGGCTACGCCCCGACCACCGTCGCGCACAGCGAGACGGTGTTACGACGCTTCTACGACATCCACCGCGACGCGGGGACCGGCCCGCTGCTCAACCCGTTCCCGTTGGACCTGTCCCGTCGCAACAGCCGCCCGCACGCGCACCACAATCCGATGGACGGCTGGAAGCCGGAGCGAGTGGGACGCTACCGGCCCAGCATTCCGCAGCGGATCCCGCGCTCGATCTCCGACGAGTGGTTCAACGCGCTGTTCGCCGCGCTGCCTTCCCACCGCGATCGGGCCCTGGTCGCGTTCTGGATCTCCACCGGAGTACGCGCCTCGGAGCTGATCGGCATCCGACAGCGCGATATCGACCCCGGGCAGCAGTTGATCAGCGTGGTGCGCAAGGGCACGCGGGCGGTGCAGCAAGTGCCGGCGTCGGCAGACGCGTTCGTGTGGTTGCGCCTCTATCAGCAGGAGGTACACGGTCATCTTCCACGCGGTCGTACGCAGCCGGTGTGGTGGACGCGCAGACGTCCGTTACGGCCGCTGACCTATCACGGTGCCCACCGGATGTTCGAGCGGGTCAATGCCTCGCTCGGCGCCGACTGGACCCTTCACGATCTGCGGCACAGCGCGGCTGCCCGCATGGTGCGCGACCCGAACTTGACGTTGGCCGACGTGCAATGGGTGCTCGGACATACACATTTGTCCGCCACGGAGCTATATCTGACGCCACGCAAAGACGAGGTCGTGGCCGGGGTGCTGGCCCATCACGCGCGTCTGGCCCGTGGGTACAGCCAGCCGGTGCCGTCGCCTCCGGCGCCGGGCTACAACCCGGCGTCGCTGGACGTCTTGTTCGGCCGGTCGTCGTGACCGCCGTCGCCAAGCACGTGACCCGCAGGCCGCTGGAGGTCATGAACGCGACGGCAGAGCAGGCCCGGGCCAGGAACAGCCAGCTGCGGACACGCTTTCCGGCCCGGCCGGCCGAGCCCTGGTGGCCGCACACCGCACAGCCGTCGGAGGAGACGCTGCAGCGGCTGACGGCGCCACCGTTTCTCCCGACGGTCAATAGCACTCGAGCCGGTCGTCGACGCGGAGTGGCCAAGCTGCTGCGCTGGCTGTCGAGCGAGCCCGGGGAGACCTGGCAGCAGCGGTGGGTGGCCAGCGGAGCGGAGGACCTCCCCGGAGCCGCCTGGGCGGATCTTCCGCTGCGGTGGCTGCGCGAGCGCGGATCGTCGACGTCGTATGACGGCGATGACCTGTCTTCAGGACTGCTCATGCTGATCTGCGGAGACGTCATCCGTCCCGGTCTTCCATGGATGCTCACCCGCACGCATCGGTATCTCGCCTCGGTCATGGCCGAGGTGCGCGACCCCGACGGGTTCGCGCACCTGCGCCAGCTGGCCGAGTCCGGGCCGGCGAGTTCACGCAAGGACGCCCAGATCGCCGCGACACGCATCGCAACCCTGCTGGCCTGCAAGGGAGGGCTGGTCCGCGACATCACAGTCGGCGACTGCGTGGGACTCGTCGACGCCCAGCGCCAGGCGCATGCCCGCGGCGGCCAGAAGAAGGTCGACTTCTACCTGCGGCTGCGGGCCCTGGGGATCTTCCCCGAGGACGCGTCGGCAACGATCCGCGCATTCGGGCTCGCCCTGGGCCAGTTGAGCATCGAGGAACTGGTCGACCGCTATCGGCTCCAGTGCCAGCCGGTCCGCGACCCGATCGTCGACTACCTGCGGGAGCGGCAGCCTTCGCTGGACTTCGCCAGCCTGGACGCAATCTCGCGCACGCTCTCGGGCCTGTTCTGGGCCCGGATCGAGGCCCTGGTGCCGGGCACCGAATCGCTGCGGCTGCCGCCGGAAGTGGCTCGCAAGTGGAAAGAAGACTTGAAGGTCAAGAAGCGCACCATCACAGGACCCGATGGGAAGAGCTTCGAGGTCTCCAGCCCGCGGCTCAATGCTAAGGACGAGCTCATGCGAGGCCGGGCGTTCTACCTCGACATCGCGCAGTGGGCGGCTGAGGAACCAGCCCGCTGGGGTCCGTGGTCTGTGCCTTGTCCGATCCGCGATGACGAGATTCACAAGGCGAAGGAGCGCAAGCGGCGCAAGGCCCGGATGGACCAGCGCACCCGTGAACGGCTGCCGGTCCTACCCGTTCTGACCAGCACCGCCGACCGTCGGCGACGTGCGGCCGCCGACCTGCTCCAGGCGGCGAAGAACACCGAGCCCGGGGCCTTGATCCCCGGCACCGACGGGGCACTGCGCAGGGCCTTTGTTTCCAAGGCAGCGGGCCACCTCACCTGGGGCGAAGAGACATCCAGCGGACGACGGCGGAACCTGTCCTATGAGGAAGAGGAGGCGTTTTGGGCGTTCGCCACGATCGAGGTCCTCCGCCTGACCGGCATCCGTAACGAGGAACTCCTGGAGCTGACGCATCACAGCGTCACCCAGTACCGGCTCCCGTCCACTGACGAAGTCGTACCGCTCGCGGCGATCGGTGCCGCGCTGCGCGTCGGCGGCCGGTTCGTCTTCGAGACGCGCCATCCGCAGGCGCGTGCCTGGGAGGCCTGGAACCCGTCGAACGCATCCGACATCACCGACGCAGCCGGCCGTGCCCTGCAGGTATGGCACGAGGTCGAGGCCGTCGCTGACGACGTAGTCACCTTCACCGGGACGACGGCTGACCCCAACGGCGCCGTGCTGCGCGTCGACCGCGCCAGCCTTCGCTTCCTGGATGTCGTGACGCTCGATGCTTTCCTCGCCGAGGCGGGTTTCGAGATCGAGGCCCGGTATGGCGACTGGCATCGCGGACCCGTCACTGCAACCAGCCAGGAGATCATCACGATCGCTCGCCGGCCTGTGGACGATGGCGACATGCAACCGGCGGGCTCAAGAGCGTGATCGGCCACGGGCGCGGGCCAGGTCGCGGTGCCTGGTCGATGCTCTCGGGGCTGGGCCATCAGCTGCAGGAGCCGATCATCGTGGTGCGGGCCGCGGGAAGTCGCGTCACGGATGCCGTCCCGGCAGCCGCGGCCCGGAGGTGAACGATTTCCTCGTGCTGGGCGACGAGGCGGGCGAGAGCCTGGGTGCGGAAGTCTGTGAGTTCCTCGACTGTGCCTTGCGAGCGGGTGATCCGCTCCTTCAGCGTGGCGATCTCCCCCTTGAGTCGCGTGATCTGGGCGTCCCGGGGATCTGGAGCTTGTCCGGCTTGTTGCAGCGAGGCGAGGCGGTGCTCGAACTCTTCTCGCAGGTGGGCGTAGGGGCGGTTGCCGTAGAAGGCGGTGCGGTCCACGGCGGATTCGCGGGCGAGGGTCTTGATGTCGCAGGTGCCGCCGGGCGGGATCTCGCCGCGTAGGAGGCGGTCCATGGCGGCCCGGATGCGGTTCTCGTTCTCGGTCCGTTGTGCTGCGGTGATCCTCATGCGGAGTCCTCGTCGGATGGGTCGGTGGCGGCTGCGTCGATCTCGGCGACGACCCGAAGCGCCCGGGCGTAGTCGTACTGCAGGCGGGCGTGTTCGGTCCTGCGCGTCTTGCCCAGGTCGCCGAGGAACGTCTTGGTGCGTTCGGCGTGCTCGGCCCAGACAGGCCGGTGGGAGGGGTGGTGGGTGGCCTGCGGGCAGCGGGCGGAGTCACACATCCCGACCAGTGGCCGGTCGGCGGTGGGGGTGCCGGCGAGTTTGAGGCAGAGCGCGCGGGAGGGGTCGGTGAACCAGCAGAAGTTCGCCGGGCCAAGGTGCAGGGTCTTGGCACGCTTGGTCAGCAGGTTCAGCACATCCCGGTCACTGCGCTGGGTCCTGGGCGCCGGTGCTGCGGCCGGTTCGAGCTTCTCGTCGACGCCGGCGAAGAACTCGGTGAGGCTGCGGGCGCCGGGGCCGGCGGGCAGGATGCCCTGCTGGTAGTTGCGGAACTCGGCCAGGACCAGGTCCAGGTTGCGGTCGCTCTCGTACTTGTTGACCTCGGCCAGCAGTTCGGCCTGGGCCCCGCCGGGGCGCGATAACGGTGGAGTCGGGTATTGGAACTGTCCGAATGCCTGCAGTTCGGAGCCGTGGTGCGTCTCCTGATTGGGCATCAGTGGCCATGCGGGGTGGGGGGCATTGCTCAGACCTGTTCGAAGTGGAACGCCTTGATGAAGCAGTCGCGGGGCTGGGTGACTGCGAAGAGGATGCACTCCACGAGCGAGTGCGCTGTGAGGGCCTCCTTGGAGTCGCGCGGGGTGGTTTCCCACTCCTCGTTGAGCGGGTCGGCGTTGTCGAAGTCGGGCGGGTAGAGCGATATCACCCGGACTCCTTGGGGTCGCAGGCGCTTGGAGAGGATCTCGGTGAACCCTGCCTGGGCGCGCTTGGCTGCGTAGAAGGCGTCGTGGGCGTCCGACCGGTGGTGGCCCGGTGTTCCGCATGCGGAGACCATCGTCACGACGTCGGGTTTATCCGAGTTGAGCAGGAGAGGAAGGAAGTTCTTCACGGTCAGGACCGTGCCGGTGGCACCGGAGGCGATGGTGTCGACGACATCGGCGTCCGTTGCGGATAGCAGGTCCGGCCCTTCGAGGTAGCGGGAGCCGTTGTTGATGAGCACGTCGACACGGTCTGTGTGTCGCGCGACGGAGGAGGCGAAGTCGCGGATGGAGGCGGGGTCCGTCAGGTCGCAGGTGAAGGCATGCACTCGCTGATGGCCACGATCGCGAATCTCGTCGCGGACACGTTCGGCGGCATCGAGACTGCGAGCGGAGAGGAAGACCTCGGCGCCGAGGTCCGCGAGCCGGATCGCCAGGGTTCGCCCGAAGTCGCGGCCGGCGGCTGTGATGACGACGCGATGGTTGTCGAATCTCATGGTGTCGCTCCTGGTTCGTCGATCGGTTGTTGCGGTGCGGTGCGGCGGCTGACGTCGGCGGCGTAGGCGGCCCAGTCTCCGGCTGATGCCTGCTGCCACTGGACGGCGACTTTGATGTGGACGCCGAGCATCCGGGCGAGGATCGCCGCGGGGAGTTCGGTGGCGAGGGTGAACAGCGCGGTGGAGCGGTCCTGTTTGGGCCGGATGCCGATCTTGTGGAGGCGCTGGCCGATCCGGTCGTCGCCGAGTGGACGTCCTGGTTGTCCCCCTGGGAACAGCCAGGGAGTGTCCTGCGGGGTACCGATCTTGGCTTTGCCGCGGCGGGTCGCGATGAGTTCACGGACCAAGCCGGCCAGCGGTGCGGGGAGGACGATCGGCGAAGTGCCGAACGTGATGGCGACGGTGTCGTCGTTGATCTGGACGTCGTCGACGGTGAGTTGGCTGATGGTGGCGATCTTCTGGGCGTAGAGGATCAGCAGCAGTCCGGCGACGCGGTCCGGGGTGGGCAGCGTGTCATCATTGAGTCGGCGTAGGGGCCGAAGATCGCCAGGAACTGCGCGTCCGTCATGTGTCGTTCCTGATCGGCGAAATAGCGCTGCAATCGCAGCAGGTTGGGTAGGTGCCGGGGGGTGAACACGGCGAGCGGGCATAACAGGCAGACCCAGGGACGGGCTGGGCAGGCGGTTCCGGCCGGGGCGTGGGGGCTGTTGTACAGTCCGGCGCAAGAGGCGACGAATACGTTCTGATCGCCGGCCAGTAGCCGCTGGATAGCATCGCCGTCGAGTCCGGCGTCCGCAACGAGGCGGGGAAAGTCGGCAGTAAACCGGGCTGCGTCTTGGCTGGTGGCGATCACCGGCGGCGCGGCCTTGCGGCGGATGTCCCGCTGAGCTTCCTCGATGAGTCCCTCGATGGCCTCTACACAGCAGGCCCGTGGCGGGGCCGGTGTGTGTGAAGTCGGGTACGGACAGGGTGTCGATACCGTCGGGCACGGCGCCGGTCAGCATGGCCAGCCGGAGGTTGTAGACGAGTGCCGTGTACCCGGATGGGAACAGGGCGTCGCGAATCTCCAGGACTGTGGTTGTGATCGCCCGAGAAGCTCCGGGAATCATCGCGCGGATCGTGCGAACCGGCACGGGGCCAGCTCGACGGATCGTCCAGGCGAGATTGTCCCGGGTGATGCCGTGGGCGATCGGGTCGGCTCCGCGTTCAGCGGATTCCAGAGCCTTGAGGTGGTCCTGCCAGGCGGTGTCGATGGCGGTGCGGGCGGCTTGATCGATGCGCCGCCATTCCGCGTCGCTGTAGGGCCGATGAGGGGTGGACCCGACCTGCTGGTTGATCGGCCTTCCTTCGAGGTGGGCTTGGATGCCGGTGTGGAGGGTGCCGCCGTCGGCGAGGAAGCCATTGAGGGTGATGCGGCTGTGCCGCTCGAATGTGAACCCGAACTCCAGCCAATAGGGCGTGAGTTGTGTCGCAGTGAGACCGGAGAGAGTGCCGGTGAAACCGGTGTCGTGCAGGTAGCGGGCGAGGTGCCTGGCACACCGGACGGCGTGCCGGGCTTCGCGTTAGGTGCGGATCGGGCCGTTGGGATGGGCGGCTGCAGTAAGTCCTCGGGCTAGGTCGCCGGCCAGTACCGAGTCGGGCAGCTCGTGGAGTGTGCCGAGGTAGGGCCGCTGACCCGGGAGCGTGTACTGAACGGCGAGCGGCTGTCGGATTTCAGCGGGCATCGGTGTCCTGGAATTCTGCGTCGGCTTCCCGGCGGGCGGCCGGGTCGGGGTCGGCGTCCTCGTATGCCTGGCGGAAAATCCGCTGGGTGTCCAGGAGATGGAGGTACACCTGGGTGGTGGCGACGCTGGCATGGCCGAGGAGGTGCCGCAGGATCAGCAGGGGATCGGCCTTGGTGAGGTAGAGAGCCATGGCGTTGTCATCGCCGGCGTCGAGGACCAGGCGGGCGAGAGCACGCAGTCCGCGTTCAACGATGCCCTGGAGAAGCGCGACTCGGTGGTCGTCCGGGAGATCCCGCATCAGCCCGTACGTGTGGCGGGTGTCGGTGACGTCCCCAACGTGCCATGTGACGGAGTCCGGTGGCTCCTCGATGGACGGGTAGTAGGTGTGACTGGGCTTGAAGGCGAAGCCGGCCTTGAACGCGTCGCACAGCGAGTCGTGATCCCGGTCGTCGAGCAGCATGGAAACCGGGCGGGTGGTGGCGGGCGGTGGGCCGATAGGCGTCCAGGCATAGTGGCGGACGGTCGACACGGCGCGGAAGCCGACGGCGAGGAGAGCGTCCAGCATCGGTCCGGCCTGTGCCTCGGCGGTGAGATAGCGGCGCTCCGGCACCGGACCGGTGCCCGCATGGAGGCCGCGGCTGTTGCGGGCCCAGCGGACCCAGTGGGGCAGGAACTCTACGTGTGGCCCGGTCATGCCCCGTACGGCTGCGAACTCGGTAGCTCCCACGGCCTCCGCCCAGCCTGCGCCGACGAGCCGGGTCTCCGTCTCCAGCAGTTGGACATTCAGCGCCCAGTTCAGCAAGTTCCCGTGGTCCTCGCGGATGTCGGCCAAGCCGCGCGGGTGTGGGCCGCGCACCTCGGCAAGACGGTTCAGCTCCCGCTGCCTGTGGTAGTGATAGCCCAGCCGCCGTATGCGTAGGCCTCTTGACGGTGCCACCGAGCCCGCTATGTCGTCGAGCTTGGCTATGAGCAGCGTCCGTTCCGGCCCGACGGCCGCGAAGCCGGCGTTACGCAGCGGCTCGTCCATAGGGATCGGGTCGTGGCTGTACGCCCGCCACTCGGCCGGCTCGCATCGCGTAGCGAATGCCTCCTGCTGTCGGCGGATGAGCCCGGTGATCTCCATCGGGTCGGTTCCGTCGGCCAAGGGGGAGTGTCGAACCGTGCCGTGCGTGCCGTAGTGGGTCCGAATCACCGACCCGTCCCGCTCGACCACGGCCCCCACCGGCGCCCGCCCCGGAACATGCCCTCGCACTTGCTCGTCATACGCCGCCAGCAGCGCGTCCACCCCATCCGTCAAGCCCTTGGCCGGGCACATCCCGGTCCATGGCCATGGCGATTATCGGGACGATCGCCGTCGCCGACCACTCGTTAACTGCCGTCCAGAGGAGCTGACGAGTGAGACAGCGAGACGGGATCAAACCGCACGGATAAGCGGATCGTCGATGTCGATCAGCAGCAGCGGCTTCATGGCGCCATGATCCCGCCTCCTGGCGGGGAGAGGCGACGCATTATTCGATGAGACATTCTTGTCTCATATGGGTTAGTGTCGTCTCATGACTCTCGACCGTGAGCAGGTGCTGCGCAGCGCGGCCGCTCTGCTGACCCGTAAATCGACCGCCACCATGGACGAGGTCGCCCGGGCGGCAGGCATCGGGCGCGCCACCCTGCACCGGCACTTCGCCGGACGGGACGCCCTGGTCAGAGCATTGGAGAACCTGGGGATCCAGGAGTTCGAAGCGGCCCTGGACGCCGCCGCGCTCGACGAGGGAACCTCGGAGGAGGCGCTGCGCCGGCTGATCGCGGCCGTTGAACCGAGCGCCGGACTGCTGTCCTTCCTCGTCACGGAGAACCAGCTCTTCGAGGGCGAAGAGGTGAACGACGGCTGGAACCGGACGGACGCACGAGTCTCCGCCTTCTTCCGGCGCGGTCAGGAGCGCGGCGAGTTCAGGATCGACCTGACCCCGGCCTGGCTGACCGAGGCCCTCTACGGACTCGTCTCCACCGGTGCCTGGGCTGTCCAGGTGGGCCGGGTTGCCGGACAGGACTTCCAGTACATGATCGTCGAGTTGCTGCTCGGCGGAGCACGCCGGAGCGTGGAGCAATGACCAGCATCGACCAGCACGAGGAGACGTCGGACGAGTTGCGCCGCCCCGGGCGGTGGATCGCGCTGGCCGTCCTCGTCCTCGCCGTGCTGCTGGTGGCCGTCGACGCCACGGTCCTCGGTCTGGCGACACCGTTCCTCACCGAGGATCTCCAGCCGACCGGCACCCAGCTCCTCTGGATCGGCGATGTCTACTCGTTCGTCATCGCCGGACTGCTGGTCTCCATGGGCAGCCTCGGTGACCGCATCGGCCGCAAGAAGCTGCTGCTGAGCGGCGCCACCGCGTTCGGTGCGGTCTCCGTGCTGAACGCGTACGCGAGCAGCCCCGAGATGATGATCCTGGCGCGGGCGCTGCTCGGGGTCGCCGGCGCCACCCTGATGCCGTCCACCCTCGCCCTGATCCGCAACCTCTTCAACGACCCGCGCGAGCGCAGCTTCGCCATCGGCATCTGGGGGGCCATGGCATCGGCGGGCGCGGCCGTGGGTCCCGTCGTCGGAGGATTCCTGCTCCAGCATTTCTGGTGGGGCTCGGTCTTCCTGATCAATCTGCCGGTGATGGTGGTCCTCGTGGTCGTCGGCATCCGCATGATCCCGGAGTCGAAGAACCCGGCGCCCGGCCCCTGGGACCTGGTCAGTGTCGCGCTCTCCCTGATCGGCATGATCGGTGTCGTGTACGCGATCAAGGAGCTGGCCGCGCACGGGGCGAGCTGGGAGGTCGCGGTCTCCGGCATCGGCGGTGCGGGCGCGCTGTACTGGTTCGTCCACAGGCAGCTGAAGCTCCCCGATCCGCTGCTGGACATGCGGCTCTTCCACCACCGGGGCTTCTCGGGCGCGGTCCTCGCCGACCTGCTCACCATCCTCGGCCTGTCCGGGCTCGTCTTCTTCCTCTCCCAGTTCCTGCAACTGGTCCAGGGACGCGGACCGCTGGAGGCCGGGCTCGCCGAACTGCCCGCGGCCGTCGGCGCGGTTGCCTGCGGTCTGATCGCAGGCATGACCGCCCGCCGCTTCTCGGTCCGGTCCGTGGTCTCCGCCGGACTGGCGGCGGTCGGCGTCGCACTCGCCGCCGTCACCTTCGTCCAGCAGGAGACCGGCTATCCGCTGATCGGTCTGTTACTGCTGGTCGTCGGCATCGGCGCGGGCTTCGCCTTCACCGTGACCTCCGACGTGATCCTCTCCAGCGTCCCGAAGGAGCACGCGGGCTCCGCGTCCGCGGTCTCCGAGACGGCGTACGAGCTCGGCGCGGCCCTGGGTATCGCTCTGCTCGGCTCCATCGTCACCGGCGTCTACCAGGACTTCGTCACCCCGAACGGCGTCCCGGCCGAGACCGCCGCGGCCGCCCACGAGTCACTGGGCGGCGCGGTCGAAGCGGCCCACGGCCTGCCGGAGGCGCAGGGGAACGCCCTGGTCTCCGCGGCGCAGGACGCGTTCGTCGACGGGCTGCACATCGCCGCGGGCATCGGCGCTGTGGTCCTGCTGGCGACGGCCGTCGCCTCCTGGTTCCTGCTGCGCGGCCAGGCGCTGGAGGAGGAGATCGAACACCCTTAGACCGACCGGCAAATGGGGGGCGGCGTCATGGGGCTGGGGCACGCACCTCGCGGCGTTGTCGTCAATCACCATGGCTCCGCCATGGCTCAATCCTCCGCCTTGCGATGTGCGCACCCCAGCCCCGCTCCTTCACCCACCCCCCCCATTTGCCGGTCGGTCTTAGCGGCGTCCTGGACCCCTCCTTCCACGGCCATTCGGGTTGTCCCGACATACGGAAGGGCCCGTACCGCCGAACGCGGTACGGGCCCTTCCACACGTCCGGTCAGGCGGCCTTCGCCTTCGTCGCATACATGTCGACGTACTCCTGGCCCGACAGCCGCATCACCTCGGCCATCACGGAGTCCGTCACCGCCCGCAGGACATAGCGGTCGCGGTCCATGCCCTCGTACCGGGAGAACTCCATCTGCTCGCCGAAGCGGACCGTCACCTTGCCGGGACGGGGCAGACCGGCACCACCGGGCTGCAGCTTGTCCGTGCCGATCATCGCGAACGGCACCACCGGCGCGCCCGTCATCAGCGTCAGCCGGGCGATGCCCGTACGACCGCGGTAGAGGCGGCCGTCGGGGGAGCGGGTGCCCTCCGGGTAGATGGCGAACGCCTTGCCCTCCTCCAGCACCCGACGGCCCGTCATCAGCGCCGCGACACCGCCGCGTCCGCCGTCCCGGTCCACCGGGATCATGCCGCAGCCGGTGAAGAACCAGGCCATCAGCCGGCCCTTGAGGCCCTTGCCCGTCACGTACTCGTCCTTGCCGATGTAGAACACCGGCCGGTCGCAGCAGATCGGCATGATCATCGAGTCGATGAACGTCAGATGGTTGCCCGCGAGGATCACCGGACCGTCGCCCGGAATGTTCTCCACGCCCTCCACCTGGGGGCGGAACATCAGGCGCAAGATCGGTCCGAGCACTGCCTTGATGAGTGCGTGTCGGGACAACGGTTCCTCCGGTGTAGTGGCCGGGCCGGCCGAGGCGCGGGATCGTGACGGTCCATGCAGGTGAGGACGATACTCGCGGGTACTCGCTGATCGCACATCGGGTTCATCGAGTCGACACGCAGTGTTGATGTGTGTTTCCGCCATGTTCGTCCATGAGCTGCCGTCCCGACGGTGTGGCTGCCTACGATCGGGCCTCGGTCGACGGTGCCACACATCACATGCGAGGGAGCATTCATGACAGAGCGTGCGCAGGCGAACCCCGGTCGTCGAACCGTCCTGGGAGCGGGAGCGGCCGTACTCGGCACGGCCGCGCTCGGACTTTCCGGCACGGCGGACGCCGCCGAGCGGTCCGGCGGCCACGGCGGCGACCACGGCAGCCGGCTGGACCTTCCCGTGCCGACCGTCATCGGCCACCGCGGCACGAGCGGCTACCGGCCCGAGCACACCATTGGCTCGTACCAGCTGGCCCTCGACATGGGCGCGCACATCATCGAGCAGGACCTGGTCCCCACCAAGGACGGCCATCTCGTCTGCCGCCACGAGAACGACATCACCGCCACCACCGATGTATCGGCCCACCCCGAGTTCGCCGGCCGCAGGACCACCAAGAAGATCGACGGGGTCTCCCTGACCGGCTGGTTCACCGAGGACTTCACCCTCGCAGAGCTGAAGACGCTGCGCGCCAAGGAGCGCATCCCGGGCAACCGCCAGAAGAACACCGTCTACGACGGCCGCTGGGAGGTCCCCACCTTCGAAGAAGTGCTCCAGTGGGCCGACCGCGAGGGCCGCAGGCGCGGCAAGCAGATATGGCTGTACGTCGAGACCAAGCACCCCACCTACTTCCGCGGCCTCGGGCTCGGCCTGGAGGAGCCGCTCGCCAAGCTGCTGCGCCGCTACAACCGCCACCGCACGCAGTCGCCGCTGATCCTCCAGTCCTTCGAACCCAGCAGCATCCAGCGGCTGTCGAAGCTCGTCGCCTCGCCGCGCGTCGTCCTGCTCTCCGGCGCCGGATCGCGGCCCTGGGACTTCGTCGCGACCGGCGACCCGCGCACGGTCGACGACCTCGTGACCCCCGCGGGGCTGAAGTGGATGGCGTCCTTCGCGCAGGGCATCGGCCCCACGCTGGACCTGATCATTCCCAAGGACGCGTCGGGCCGGCTCACCACGCCGACCTCCCTCGTGCAGGACGCGCACGAGGAGGGCCTGATCCTGCACCCGTACACGATGCGCAACGAGAACTCCTTCCTGCCCGCCGACTTCCGTCGCGGCACCGACCCCAACGCGTACGGCGACGCCTTCGGCGCGTTCCGGACGTACTTCGCGACCGGTATCGACGGGATCTTCTCCGACAACCCGGACACCGCTCTGCTCGCCGCCGAGGACTTCACGAAGAACTGACACATCGCCCCGCGTCAGCACCCGGCCGGCCATGCCCCGGTCGGGTGATGCGCCCCGCGGACGGCAACCGCCCGTCCGCGGGGCGCGTCAAGGTGAGGCATGACGCTTCCCGCAGACGCCCCCGCCGCCGTCGTGCGCGCCCTGTACCCCCTCGTCAGCGCCGAGGCGACGGCCGAGGCCGGCAGCGCGGCAGCGGGCGCGGCCGTCGAACCTGCCGATCTCGAACAGACCGTCTGGGTGCGGCTGCTGGAACTGCTCGCGGACCGGACACCGCCGGCCGACCCGGCCCGCTGGGTCCGCGACACCGTACGGGAGGAGGCACGCCGCGCCCGCCGTACCGCGCGGCGCGAACGTCCGTACGCCGATGGGACCGTCCCGGATCCGGCCGACTGCCCCGAGCGGTCCGCGGTCGGCGCCGACGAACGCCGCGCGCTGCACGCCGCGGTGGAGCGGCTGCCCGGACGGTGCGCGAGCCTATTGGCGGCGATGCTCGCCCCGACCGATTTCACGTACAAGGAAATCGCAGGGAAGTTGGGTATGTCACAAGGCAGTTTGGGGCCGATCCGTTCCCGATGCCTTGGATGTCTGCGCAGAATGCTCGCGGCGGAGGTTGTCGTTCCTGAACTGCGGGGATAGGAGCAGGGGACAACCGGTGGACCAGGTGAGCGGGAGGCATGCACACATGGGCATGAGTGTGATCATCTCGGCGGCGACCGCGGAGGACGCCGAACAGATACTGAAGCTCCAGTACCTCTGTTTTCAGAGCGAGGCGGAGCTCTACGGGAATTACCGCATCGACCCGCTGGTGCAGACCCTCGACTCGGTCCGTGACGAAGTGACCGCGAACCTGGTGTTCGTGGCACGGCTCGGTGACGAAGTCGTCGGCTCGGTACGCGGATCCACCGATCCGGACGGCACCGGAGAGATAGGGAAGCTCTGTGTGCACCCCCGGCTCCAGGGGCACGGGCTCGGCGCCCGGCTGCTGAACGCCGCGGAGTCCGCACTCGCCGACCAGCGGTCGGCCACCCGGTTCCGGCTGCACACCGGGCACCGCAGCGAGACCAATCTGCGGCTCTACCGGCGAGCGGGTTACGCCCCCGTGGGCAGCGCCACCGGTCAGGACGGTGTCCGGCTGATCCTTCTGGAGAAGGACGTCGCCGAACAGGCCTACGTCGCCAGCGCCTAGGGGGCCGGGCGTTACGCGCTCCTCGCGCGACGCAGCCAGATCATCCCGGTGACCGGCAGGATCACCGGGATGAACAGGTAGTCCCTGCCGAGGTACGACCAGACGGTGGCGTCGGCGAAGGCGGACGGCTCGACCAGCGTCCACGTACCGACGATCAGTACGCCCGCGAGCTCGGCGGCGCAGCACACCAGCGCCGTCCTGCGCGCCTTCTCGCCGCCGCGCACCAGCGAGTACGTGATGAAGCCGTACACCAGCGCGGCGACGGCCGACAGCACATAGGCGAGCGGTGCCCTGCCGAAGTCCAGGATCATCTGGACGATCGCGCGGGAGGCGGCGGCCACGGTGAACACCCCGTAGAACCAGACCAGTACGCGGCCCGGTCCGGTGCCCAGCTGGAAGCCGGTCTTCTCGCCGGCGGCGCGGCGGTCGGTGTCGGTCACGTCAGCTTCCCCAGATGTCGTAGAGCCGTACTTCCAGGACGGCCAGTACGACCGCGCCCGCCGCCACCGTCACCGAACCCCACCGGGTCCGCTCGGTCAGCGACAGGAAACCCGCTGCGGGCACGGCCGCGAAGGCGCCGATCAGATAACAGATGAAGATCGTCATGCCCTGCTCCGGCCGCTCGCCCCGGGCCAGCAGCACGATGCCCACCACCAACTGGGCCAGCGCCAGCAGCGACACCACGGCCATTCCGATGAAGTGCCAGTCCTTGGTCGGCTGGTCCCGGTAGGCGGCGAAACCGCACCAGGCGGCGAGGGCGAGCGCGGCCACGGTGACCGCGACCGTCAGGGCGACAAGCATGAGGCGAGGGTATTACGGACCGGACGGCGTCCCGCGTGCGCCCCCGTGCCCGGGCCGGCCGGTGCGGATGCGCGTGCAGATCCGCGCCCGGGCGCTGCTTCCGACGGCAGGGATCAAGGCGGTGGCCTTGGCCACAACGCAGGACAGGTGCGGGCCGCTCGCCGATGGGTTCCGACCGCCCCGTCGCCGTATCGTCGCAGGTCACGGTCGGTGTCACCGGGATCGCGGCCGTCCGATGGGGCGGTCCATGGACTGACCAGAAGTGTCCGCTATTCGGACACGCGGGCTTGGTGGAACGTGACGTCTGTTTTACTTGCGCCATGACCACGACGAGCAGCCGCATCCTTGCGACCGAGGCGATCACCACGCCCGGTGCTCGTTGTATGTGTCGAATGCGCGCCTTCTGAGGGCCCCCGCCTGAGCCTCGCGCCCCGAAGCGAGACCGAGCCCCTGCCGTCCGCACCCAGCGGAACGAGCCTGCCCCCGCATGCGCTGCCCCCGGTCACCCGCCGCCCGCAGCCCTGCCGAGACCCACGGGCCCGAACATCCGAGTCCGAACAGTCTCATCAGACGAACGCCCCGTGCCCGGCGGACACCGCGCCGTGCACTCGACAGTGACGGAAACCCTGTGATCACCACTACGGGCCTCACGAAGGTCTACCAGTCGCGCGACCGTGAGGTCACCGCCCTGGACGGCGTCGACCTGCACGTCCGCGAGGGCGAGGTGTACGGCGTCATCGGACAGAGCGGCGCCGGCAAATCCTCCCTGATCCGCTGCATCAACCTGCTCGAACGCCCCACCTCCGGCTCCGTGACCGTGGCCGGCCAGGACCTCACCGCCCTCGCGGGCCGGGGCCGCCGGGCCGGCAAGGGGCTGCGCGAGGCGCGCAGCCGCATCGGCATGGTCTTCCAGCACTTCAACCTGCTGGCCTCGCGCAACGTCCAGGACAACATCGAGCTGCCGCTCGAGATCCTGGGCGTCCAGGGCCGGGAGCGCACCCGCAAGGCCCTCGAACTCCTCGACCTGGTCGGCCTCGCCGACAAGGCGAAGGCGTACCCCGGCCAGCTCTCCGGCGGTCAGAAGCAGCGCGTCGGCATCGCCCGCGCCCTCGCCGGGGATCCCAAGGTGCTGCTCTCCGACGAGGCGACCTCCGCCCTCGACCCCGAGACCACCCGCTCCATCCTGCAGCTGCTGCGCGACCTCAACCAGCAGCTCGGCCTGACCGTCCTGCTGATCACGCACGAGATGGACGTCGTCAAGACGATCTGCGACTCGGCCGCGCTCATGCAGAAGGGACGCATCGTCGAGTCCGGCACCGTCGGCGAACTGCTCGCCACCCCCGGCTCCGAACTGGCCCACGAGCTGTTCCCGGTCGGGGGTACGGCCTCCGGCCCCGACCGCACAGTCGTCGACGTCACCTTCCACGGCGAGGCGGCGTCCCAGCCGGTGATCTCCCAGCTCTCCCGTACGTACAACATCGACATCTCGATCCTGGGCGCAGCGATGGACACCGTCGGCGGCAACCAGATCGGCCGGATGCGGATCGAGCTGCCCGGCCGCTTCGAGGAGAACGTCGTACCCATCGGCTTCCTGCGCGAGCAGGGCCTGCAGGCCGAGGTCGTGGACACGGCCCCCGCCGACATCCCCGTACAGACTCCCGCCCCGCTCGCCCAGACCCCGCTCGCCAAGGAGGTGGCCAAGTGACCTGGTCCGAAATGCAGCCGCTGCTGTCCCAGGGAACCGTCGACACCCTCTACATGGTGCTGTGGTCCGCGCTCGTCACCGTCCTCGTCGGACTGCCCCTCGGCGTGCTGCTGGTCCTCACCGACAAGGGCGGACTGCTCCAGAGCACCGTGGTGAACAAGGCCATCGGCGTGATCGTGAACATTGGCCGCTCGCTGCCGTTCATCATCCTGCTGATCGCCCTGATCCCCTTCACCACCTGGGTCGTCGGCACCTTCATCGGCCCGACCGCGATGATCGTGCCGCTCGCCGTCGGCGCCATCCCGTTCTTCGCCCGGCTCGTCGAGACATCGATCCGCGAGGTCGACCACGGGCTCGTCGAGGCCGTCCAGTCGATGGGCGGATCCATCCCGACGATCGTCCGCAAGGTCCTGTTGCCGCAGGCCCTGCCGTCGCTCGTCTCCGGGATCACCACCACCGTCATCGTGCTCATCGGGTACTCCGCGATGGCCGGCGCGGTCGGTGGCGAAGGACTCGGCTCCAAGGCCGTCACCTACGGATTCCAGCGCTTCGACAACCGGTTCATGCTCATCACCGTCGCGCTGCTCATCGTCATCGTGACCGCGGTCCAGCTGATCGGCGACATCGCCGTACGCCTGCTGGCCCGCAGGGGCCGCACCGCCTCCTGAGACTTTCTCTCCGCTCACAAGCCCGAACTCCTTGTCCGGGCGCACCACCCTCACCACCAGAAAGAGGCACTTTTCGTGCGTAAGAACATCAAGATCACCGCAGCTGCCGCCGCCACCGCCGCCCTCGCCTTCGGCCTCACCGCGTGCGGTACGTCGTCCGATCCGGCCTCCAAGAGCGAGACCGGCGCGAAGGCCGACACCTCCAAGGCGCTCGTCGTCGCCGCGTCCCCGACGCCGCACGCCGACATCCTGAACTTCGTCAAGAAGAACCTGGCGGCCAAGGCGGGCCTCAAGCTCGAGGTCAAGGAGTTCACGGACTACGTCCTGCCGAACACCGCCACCGAGAACGGCCAGGTCGACGCCAACTTCTTCCAGCACCAGCCGTACCTCGACGACTTCAACAAGAAGAACAACACCCACATCGTCGCGGTCGCCAATGTGCACCTGGAGCCGCTCGGCCTCTACTCCAACAAGGTCAAGGACCTGAAGGACATCAAGGCCGGCCAGACCATCGCCGTACCGAACGACACCACCAACGAGGGCCGTGCCCTTCAGCTCCTCGCCGCGAACGGCCTGATCACCGTCAAGGACGGCGTCGGCACCAACGCCAAGATCAGCGACATCACGGACAAGAAGGGCCTGAAGTTCAAGGAGCTGGAGGCCGCAACCGTCCCCCGCGCCCTGAACGATGTCGACGCCGCCGTCATCAACGGCAACTACGCCATCGAGGCCAAGCTCAAGCCCTCCAAGGACGCCCTCGTGCTGGAGATGGCGGACGGCAACCCGTACGCCAACATCCTCGCCGTGAAGGAGGGCAACGAGAAGGACGCCCGCGTCCAGAAGCTCGTGAAGCTCCTCCACTCCGACGAGGTCAAGAAGTTCATCGAGGACACCTACCGGGGCGCGGTCATCCCCGCCTTCGGTGCCCTCGGCAACTCCTGACACCCGTACCGCACCTGCGTGGCCGAGCCCCGCGCACCCCACCGGGGTGCGCGGGGCTCCGCCGTGCGGACCCGGCCATGCGCAAGGTCCGTCCCATGCTGCATGCTGTGCCTTTACACGGTCTTCGGCATGGAGCTGCGCATGACTTCCACCTTTCCGTCCATCTCCATCAGCACGGATCGGTTGGTGCTGCGCCCCTTCGACATGGCCGACGTTCCCGCGTATGTCGAGATGATGAACGACGAACTCGTCACCGCCTGGACCGAGGCACCCCACCCCTACACCCAGGTCGACGCCGAACGCTGGGTCCGCAGGATCGCTCCTGCACAGCGAACGGGCGGCGACGGCATCGTCTTCGCCGTCACCGAATTCCTCACCCAGCGCCTCGTCGGCTCGGTGAGGCTGCGGAACACCGACTGGCGCACCCTCGCCACCGAGGCCGCCTACATCACGGCCCCCTGGGCCCGCGGCGAGGGATACGCCACCGAGTCCGTCCTCGCCGTCGCCCAGTGGCTCTTCCGCGACCAGGGCTTCGAACGCATAGAACTGCGCACCGCCGCCGATAACACCGCCTCCCAGCAGGTCGCCCAGAAGCTCGGCTGCATCAGCGAGGGCGTCCTGCGCAACGCCCGGATAGCGCGCACTCAGACCGAGGACGGCGGCTGGACCGACATCAGGACCGACCTGATCGTCTGGGGCCTGCTCCCCGAGGACCTCGACGGAGTCGCCGAGCAGCTGGCCGACGCGGGCGGCTACGGCACCTACAGCGACTGGAACTGACGCCGGGGACCGCACCGGTACAGACCGGTCGGGGACCGGATAGTCTCACCCTGCCCGCCCTCTCGTGGGCAGCCCACCTGCGACGACTCCAGGAGACTGACGACAGATGGCCGACCGGGTCACGGTGATCGGCTGGGACGGCTCGCCACTGACCGCGGTGGCCACGGCCGCGCTCTCGGCCGCCACCCTCGTCGCGGGCGCCGCCCACCACCTCGCTCTCCCCGAAGTTCCGGCAGCAGCCGAACGGATCCGCCTCGGCTCCATCGACCTGGCCGCCCGCAGGATCGCCGGCCACCGCGGCACCGCCGTGGTCCTCGCCGACGGCGACCCCGGCTTCTTCGGGGTCGTACGCAACCTCCGCGCACCCGAACACGGCCTGGAAGTCGAAGTCGTGCCCGCCGTGTCGGCCGTGGCCACCGCGTTCGCCCGCGCCGGAATGCCCTGGGAGGACGCCCAGATTGTCGTCGCCCACCCCCGCACCCTGCGCCGCGCCGTCAACGTCTGCCGCGCCCACCACAAGGTCGCCGTCCTCACCTCGCCCGGTGCGGGACCCGCCGAACTCGCCCTGCTCCTCGACGGCGTCCACCGCACCTTCGTCATCTGCGAGGAACTCGGCACCGCACGCGAACAGGTCACCGTCCTGACCTCCGACAAGGCCGCGGACCACGTCTGGCGCGACCCGAACGTGGTGATCGTCATCGGCGGCGGACCCGAACAGCAGACCACCGGTGCCTGGATCTCGGGCCGCCACCCCCACGGCGCACGGGGCTGGGCGCTGCCCTCCGACACCTGTCCGGACAGCGCCACCGACCCCGAGGGCGAGTCCCCCGGGCTGCGCGCCGCCCAACTCGCCCGCCTCGGCCCGCGTACCGGCGACCTCGTCTGGGACATCGGCTCCGGCAGCGGCGCCCTCTCCGTGGATGCGGCGCGGTTCGGTGCGGCGGTCCTGGCGGTCGACAGCGACCCGGACGCCTGCGCCCGAACGGCCGCCGCTGCCCGCGTCTTCGGTGTACAGCTCCAGGTCGTCCAGGGCCGCGCACCCCATGTGCTGGAGCGGCTGCCCGAGCCGGATGTCGTACGGATCGGGGGCGGCGGCGTCCCCGTCGTCACCGCCGTCGCCGACCGCCGGCCCGAACGGATCGTCACCCACGCCTCGACCCGCGACGAGGCCGAAGCACTCGGCGCCGCACTCACCGGGAACTACACGGTCGAGTGCGCACTCCTCCAGTCCGTCGAACTCGACACGTCCGCATGGGCGGAGCGCGAACGCTCGGTTGTGTTTCTGCTCTCGGCAGTGCGATCGGACCTCGCCCCGTGACCCGGCCGGTGTACTCCGCGAGGTAGGCTGGCCGATCGTTGCACCGCACCTGGACGTTCGTCGGTTCGTTCGTCAATGTCAGGAAAAGGGGACCGTTTTGGGCCTCGTTGTGGTACGGCAAACCCCGGGGGACGCGCAACGTGGCGCAGCCCACAGCGAGCCGTGGCAGAACTGCCTGTCGCGGCGGCGAACGGCCGCGAGAATGATGCACGTCCGCGTCCGATTCGTGCCGCGCGGCGAGCCCGCTCGTTCTTCATGACGAGCACCGGCGTGCCGTGTTCGGGCGTCCCGGGCGAAGGGCCGAAGGAGCACTGACGATGGGCGAGGGGTACGCATGAGTGACACCGGCCAGATCCCGGGCGAGGGACTGCCGGAGAACGCAGGCATGGTGGAGCAACCGGGCATCCCCGCCCCGGGTGCGTACACCTTCCTCGATCCCTCCGAGCATGTGTCCGAGGACGACGACCTTCTGCTGATGCCGAGCCCGCAGGGCGCGTGGAGCGACCAGCAGGTGGCCCCTGCCCCCGGTCAGCCGACGGACGGCGGAGCCGTGCAGGCGCAGGCACCCATGGCCGAGCAGGCCGCCTACCAGGCGCAGCCGCAGGGCCGGCCCGCCATGCAGGCCGTACAGGCCCAGGGACCCGTGCAGGTCCAGGCGCCGGACCCGGCGGTGTACGCCGTGCAGCAGGCGGTGGCCGGAGCGATGACCGGGACCGGGCAGGGCACGCACGAGTCCGGCGGCCGCGACTCGGGTGTCGTCGACCTCAATGGCGTACGTATGCCGGCCCAGGCCCCCGCTCCCGCACAGGCTGCGGTGGCGCAGGCCGCCGCCCCCGTACGCCGACCGCTGCACCGCGGCCCGGCCTCGGGCGAGTCGACCCTGTCCTACGGCGGGACGCCGACCGGTGGAGTGGTCCGTTCGCTCGCCGACCGAGGACCGGCGGGCGCGCCGCAGACCCCGATGCCCGCACGGCACGCGGGACCGCCCACCACCGGTCCCGAGTACTTCGACCAGCCGGGCACCGAAGCGGCTGTGCTGCCGGGCCCGCAGCTCGGCGAGATCCTGCCGCAGGGCGGGAGCCCGTGGGCGGCCCATGCGCCGGAGCAGGTCGCGGCGCCCGTGGCCGCGGAACCCGTCGCAGAAGCGGTCGTTCCGGAGTTCGTCGAGCCCGCCCCGGTGGCCGAACCGGCTGCAGAGGCGGTCGCCGTGCCGGCTGCGGCCGAGGTTCCGTTCGAGCCGTCCGCGGAGGCCCCCGCTCCGGTGGAGACGCCGGTGGAAGCAGCGCCCGCAGGCCAGTTCGTGCCGGTGGAGGGGTCGGTGCCGACCACCCCGCATCTGGCCCCGACGCCGGTCGCGGAGCCGGTCGTGGCATTCGAGCCCGCGCCCGAACCCCAGCCCGAGCGCGTGGCGATCGTCGTCGAGCCCGCACCCGCCCCGGTCATCGAGACCGCCGAGACCGTCCATCCGGTCGAGGCGGTCGAAGCACCGGCCCCCGAGCCGGTCGCCGTCCAGGAGCCGGTTGCGGCCCCCGAGCCGGTCGCCGTCCGGGAGCCGGTTGCGGCCCCCGAGCCGGTCGTCGCCCCCGAGCCTGTCACCGCTCCGGAGGAGCCCGCCCCCGCCCCCGTCCTTGTGGCCGAGGCTGCGCCCGAGACGGTGACGGCTCCCGAACCGGAGCCCGAAACCGGCCCCGAGGTCATCGAGACCCCGGACCTCACGGCCCCCGTGGCCGACGCGGCCCCCGCAGTTGCCGCCGAGCCCGCAGAGGTCTCCGGGCACACGGAGCCGGCCGACACGGAGCCCGTTGCGGACGAGCAGCCCATCGAACCGGTCCAGGCCGCCGCCGCGGCGGAGCCCGAGGCCGCGGAGGCCGCGGCGGAGACCCCGGCTCCCGCCTCCGCACCCGCCCCCGGCTACGACGACGCCGAGCGCGAAGCCGTGCTCCGGGTGATGCGCGAACGCCGCGACATCCGCAACGGCTTCCGCAGCGACCCCATCCCGCACGAGGTCCTGCTCCGCGTCCTCGAAGCCGCGCACACGGCGCCCAGCGTCGGCCACTCGCAGCCCTGGGACTTCGTCGTCATCCGCTCGGCGGAGACCCGCCGCTCCATGCACGAACTGGCGCAGCGTCAGCGTGACGCCTACGCCAAGTCGCTGCCCAAGGGCCGGGCCAAGCAGTTCAAGGAACTGAAGATCGAGGCGATCCTCGAGACCCCGGTCAACATCGTCGTCACCGCCGACCCCACCCGCGGCGGCCGCCACACGCTCGGCCGGCACACCCAGCCGCAGATGGCCCCGTACTCCTCGGCGCTCGCCGTCGAGAACCTGTGGCTCGCCGCTCGCGCGGAGGGCCTCGGCGTCGGCTGGGTCAGCTTCTTCGACGAGCGCGAGATGGTCCGCGCCCTGGGCCTGCCCGAGCACCTCGAAGTCGTCGCGTACCTCTGTGTCGGTTACGTCGACGAGTTCCCCGAGGAGCCCGAACTGATGCAGGCGGGCTGGTCCAAGCGCCGCCCGCTGTCCTGGGTCGTCCACGAGGAGACGTACGGCCGCCGCGCCCTGCCCGGCGAGGAACCGCACGACCTGCTGCAGGAGACCATCTCCAACATCCGCCCGCTGGATGCCAAGGCGCTCGGCGAGGCCTGGGAACGCCAGAAGCGGATGACCAAGCCGGCCGGTGCGCTCGGCATGCTGGAGATCATCTCCGCACAGCTCTCGGGCCTCTCCCGGATGTGCCCGCCGCCCATCCCGGAGCCCGCGGCCGTCGCGATCTTCGCCGGGGACCACGGGGTGCACGCCCAGGGCGTCACCGCGTGGCCGCAGGAGGTCACCGGCCAGATGGTCGCCAACTTCCTCGGCGGCGGCGCGGTCTGCAACGCGTTCGCGTCCCAGGTCGGCGCCGAAGTGTGCGTGGTCGACGTCGGCGTCGCCACGGAGCTGCCCGCGACACCCGGCCTGCTGCCCCGCAAGGTACGCGCCGGCACGGCCGACTTCACCACCGGCCCCGCCCTCACCCGCGAGGAGGTCCTCTCGGCCATCGAGGTCGGCATCGAGACCGCCCGCGACCTGGTCGCGGCGGGCAACAAGGGCCTGCTCACCGGTGAGATGGGCATCGCCAATACCACCGCGTCCGCCGCACTGATCTGCGTGTACACCGGCATGGACCCGGCCGAGGTGACCGGTCGCGGCACCGGCATCAACGACGAGATGCACGCCCGCAAGGTCGACGTGGTCCGCCGGGCCCTCGAACTGCACCAGCCCGACCCGGCCGACCCGATCGGTGTACTCGCCGCGGTCGGCGGCCTGGAGCACGCCGCGATGGCAGGCTTCCTGCTCGGCGGCGCCTCGCTCCGTACACCCGTCATCCTGGACGGCGTCAGCGCGGGCGCCGCGGCCCTGGTCGCCCGGGCGATCGCCCCCGAGGCCCTCGCCGCATGCATCGCCGGCCACCGCAGCGCCGAGCCCGGCCACGTAGCCGCGCTCAACAAGCTGGGTCTGCGCCCGCTGGTCGACCTCGACCTCCGCCTCGGCGAAGGAACGGGTGCGCTGCTGGCGCTCCCGATCGTGCAGAGCGCGGCGCGGGCGATGCACGAGGTGGCGACGTTCAACTCGGCAGGCGTCACCGAGAAGTAGCGCTCGGCCGTGCTCGGCCCGGCCGGCGTCCGAGGCGCTCGGCCGGGCTGAGCCACGGTTTCGGGGCAGGGGCAGGGGCAGGGGCAGGGGCAGGGGCAGGGGCAGGGGCAGGGGCAGGGGCAGGCAGGGGACAGCTCCGCGCAGTGGCCTCCACCCGCCCCACCGGCCCGCCCCGCGCCCCGACACACCCCGTATCGTGGACCCACGCCCCGCAAAACCGCACGTCACAGCCGCTCCACCGCCGCAGCGGCCCGCACCCCGCATTGCACGAGGAGCCCGCACCGCCATGGCCGAGCACGCCGATCACCCCGCGTACCCCGTCGGACTGCGCCTGAGCGGGCGCCGCGTCGTCGTCGTCGGCGGCGGTCAGGTCGCGCAGCGCCGCCTCCCCGCGCTCATCGCGGCGGGTGCCGACATCACCCTCGTATCGCCGTCCGCGACTCCGTCCGTCGAGGCGATGGCCGACGCCGGTGAGATCCGCTGGGAGCGCCGCCGGTACGAGGACGGGGACCTGACCGACACCTGGTACGCGCTCATCGCCTCCGACGACGCCGCCGCGAACGACGCCGCGTCCGCCGAGGCCGAGCGCACCCGCACCTGGTGCGTGCGCAGCGACAACGCTGACGTGGCCACCGCCTGGACGCCGGCCACCGGTCGCAGCGAGGGCGTGACCGTCGCCGTCCTCTCCACCGACGCCCAGGGCCGCGACCCGCGCCACTCCGCCGCCGTCCGCGACGCCATCGTCGAGGGCCTGCGCGACGGCACGCTCGCCGCCCCGCACCACCGCACCCGCCCCGCCCCCGGTGTCTCCCTGGTCGGCGGCGGCCCCGGCGACCCCGACCTGATCACCGTGCGCGGCCGTCGCCTCCTCGCCGAGGCCGATGTCGTCATCGCCGACCGGCTCGGCCCGCGCGACCTGCTCGACGAACTGCCGCCGCACGTCGAGGTGATCGACGCGGCGAAGATCCCGTACGGCCGTTTCATGGCGCAGGAGGCGATCAACCAGGCGCTCATCGAGCACGCCAAGGCGGGCAAGGCCGTCGTCCGGCTCAAGGGCGGCGACCCGTTCGTCTTCGGCCGGGGCATGGAGGAGGCGCAGGCGCTCGCCGCCGAGGGCATCCCGTGCACCGTCGTCCCCGGCATCTCCAGCTCGATCTCCGTACCCGGCGCGGCCGGAATCCCCGTCACCCACCGCGGGGTGGCCCACGAGTTCACCGTTGTCAGCGGTCATGTCGCCCCCGACGACGAGCGTTCGCTGGTCGACTGGGCAGCGCTCGCGCAGCTGCGCGGCACCCTCGTGCTGCTGATGGCCGTCGACAAGATCGGCGCCATCGCAAAGGCCCTCATCGCCCACGGCAAGTCCCCGGACACACCGGTCGCCCTGGTCCAGGAGGGCACCACGGCATCCCAGCGCCGCGTCGATGCGACCCTCGCGACCGTCGGTGAACGGGCCGTCGCCGAAGAGGTGCGGCCCCCGGCCGTGATCGTCATCGGCGATGTCGTCGCGGTCGGTACGGACACCGCCCCGCACCCCACCGAGTAACCAGCGGTAACGGATCTTTTTCCAAGCCGTTGGCACCACACACCGGACAAGGCAGTATCAACCTGTGGCAGATCTCATCACCGTCGACGACCCCGACGACCCTCGCCTGCGCGACTACACGGGCCTGACCGACGTCGAACTCCGGCGCAGGCGGGAGCCGGCCGAAGGACTCTTCATCGCCGAGGGCGAGAAGGTGATCAGACGCGCCCGGCACGCCGGGTACGAGATGCGCTCGATGCTGCTCTCCGCAAAGTGGGTCGATGTGATGCGCGACGTCATCGACGAGGTTCCGGCCCCGGTGTACGCGGTCAGCCCGGAGCTCGCCGAACGCGTCACCGGCTACCACGTGCACCGCGGCGCGCTCGCCTCCATGCAGCGCAAGCCGCTGCCGACGGCCGAGGAGCTGCTGGCGACGACCCGCCGCGTCGTCGTCATGGAGGCGGTCAACGACCCCACCAACATCGGCGCGGTGTTGCCTTTGGGTCTACAAGAAGGTGCTGCTCGGCGCGTCGCCGTGTTCGAGGATATCGTCGATCATGCCAACCTGGGTGCTGCCTTCAGGAACGCCGCTGCCCTCGGCGTCGACGCGGTCCTCCTCACCCCGCGCTGTGCCGATGCTCTCTACCGTAGGTCCGTGAAGGTCTCGATGGGGGCCGTCTTCCAGGTGCCGTGGACTCGCCTGGAGTCCTGGCCGAAGGACGTCGAGGTCCTGCGCTCCGAAGGCTTCACGGTCGCCGCACTCTGCTTGAGCGGCCGAGCGATCACCCTCGACGAACTCGCCGCGCGGAACGACGAGAAACTCGCCCTGGTCTTCGGCACGGAAGGCGCCGGCCTCACCCCCGGGACCCTAGCCGCAGTCGACGAGCACGTCCGCATCCCGATGGACGCCGGTGTCGACTCCCTCAACGTGGCGGCCGCCTCGGCTGTGGCCTTCTACGCGACCCGGCCGCGAGTAGCCTGAACCCGGCGTACGGGCCGACTCGTCTGCCGCTGGACTTCGGTGGCGCCCTTGTCGTCGGGGTCGACGAGCTCGGAGCAGTAGCCGTTGCTGAACCGCGTGACTTCGCCGACGCGGAGGTTCCACCGTTCCGCGAAGCGCCCGGCCGTACTGCGGGGGTCGGCGTCGTCGGCCGGGCCCAGCCGCAGCGCGTCCAGCAGCGCGCACCACGAGGTGCGGCCGCGCTCCAGGGCGGCGACAAAAGAGTACGGCCGGCCGGGGATGAGCTGATCCGCGCTGCGTCCGTGCCCGTACACATGGCAGAACAGACGCTCGTCACTGGTGGGAGCATCGGGGCGGAGCCAGTTGGAGACGTCGACCGCGAGGGGCAAGACCTGGATGGGCGCGCAGTCTACCTGCGCTGATGGATACGTTCAGCGGGTTTTCCCAGCTCGGTGTCCAGGCGGCAGACTGGGGTTCCGGTCCGGCTCTGTCCCGCCGGTTCCGTCCCGCCGTACGAGGAAGCCGCTGACGCCCGTGAATGACGATCCCCTTGCCCCGCCCCCGGGTGTACCGACAGGCGTCGTGTCCCCGGGCCCGATGCCCCCGGACAACGCAGACGACGACGCTTTCGGGATCGACGCCTTCACTCTCGACGACCGGCTGAGGCTCTTCCACTTCGCGGCCGCCGAGAAGCGTCACGAGTACCTGTGGCTGCTGCGCGCCTTCGACCGGGGTCGGGCCAACTACCAGGTGCTGCTGCACGTTTCCGACGCGGCCACCTTGGTGGGCAGGCTGGCGGCGGACCATCCCGGGGCGGCGGCCGTCGGCGACGTACAACCGCTGCTGGACGCGCTCGCCGAGTGGCGGGTGCTCGACCGCAGTTACGACGGGACGCGGGCGGCGAACCTGGCGGAGTACCGAAACCGGCACTACGTGTACCAGTTCACCCAGGCCGGATACCGGGCCTACCGGGCGGTGGAGGACGTACTCGGCGCGGCCCTGGAGGACGCGCAGCTCTCGCGGCTCGTCTTCCCGGACATCCTCGCAGACCTGGCCGCGCTCGCCGAGGCGAACGACGCGGGCGACGCCGAGGAGGTCTACCGCAAGCTGGGCCGTCTGGACTCCGTGCTGAACGAGATGGCGCAGCGGGCTGCCCGCTTCTACCTGATGCTCGGTGACCTGGCGCGGACCAACGACACCCGCCCTGAGGTGTTCCTCGCGCACAAGGACGCGCTGCTCTCGCACATGCGGGAGTTCACCGCTGAACTGGGACGCTACGCCCCACTGTTGGCCGAGGCCGTGGAGAAGGCGGCGGTGAGTGGGGTGGACCGCATGATCGAGTACGCCGCGGAGGCCGACGAGCGGCTCTTCAGGACCCCGGCGGCGCGGCTGGAGGACTGGCGGCAGCGGTGGGCCGGGATCGTGCACTGGTTCGGGGAGCGGGAGCACAGTGAGGCCGAGCGGCTGCAGGATGCGACAGTCACCGCGATCCGCTCGGTGCTCGCGCTGCTGAGGCGGGTGACCGAGGCGCGGCGCGGGGGAGTCAGCCGGGAGAGTCAACTGCGGCATCTGGCCCAGTGGTTCACCTCGTGTGTCAGCGACGACGACGCGCATGCCCTGTTCCAGGCGGTGTTCGGGCTGGGATCGCCCCGGCACATCGCCGTCCCGTATCCGGATCCCGAGCTGATTCCTGGGCGTACGTCGTGGTGGGAGGCGGAGCCGGTGGAGCTGGCCCGCACCCTGGTGCAGTCGGGCCGCGCCCCCTCGCTCAAGGGGCCCGGCCGGATCGAGCGCAACGACGCCGAGCGGGCCCGGCTGCGGGCCGCGCAGGTCGAGGAGCAGGCCGAACGCAGGGAAGCGGCCGCCGCCCTGGCCCGCGATGGCGCCTACGGTCGGGTCCTGGACGAGGCCGAGACCCGTGCGCTGCTCTCCCTGATGGACGTGGCGCTGGCCACGCGGGTGCCGGTCACCCGGAATATCGCGGGGCAGACGGCCTCCGGCTCGGCGCACGGGGTGCGGCTCACGCTCGTCCCGACGGGGCCCGGCGAGGCGTTCACCACGGTGCGGACCGTGCGCGGGCACCTGCACCTGGACGGGCTGCGCCTGGAGGTCACCGGATGAGCACCCGCGTGGCCGAGCATGTCTCGGCCCTGGAACTGGCCGATTACCAAAAAGCCGTACGGCTCGTGCTGCGGCACCCGCTGATAACCACGGTGTACCCGGACAGCGGCGCGCTGGCGACCGTGCGGCGCTGGGCCGACCAGCTGCGTACCGATCTGATGGAGGTGCTCGGCTACCGGCTGATCACCACCGCCGACACCGCCCGCCTTCAGCGCGCCCAGGACCAGCTCGACGCCACCCGGCCCGCGCTCAGCCGGTCCGGTCGCCCCTTCGACCGGCGCCGCTACGCCTACCTCGCCCTCACCCTGGCCGCTCTCGGCCGGCACGGTGCCCAGGCCGCGCTCGGGGAGCTCGCCGACGCGGTGGCTGCGGATGCGGCCCGCATCGACGGACTCGGCCTGGACACCGCCCGTAAACACGACCGGGACGCCTTCGTCGACGCCGTCACCTGGCTCACCGAACGCGGCGCGCTGCGCCTGGCCGACGGCTCGGCCACCTCCTGGGCCACCGACCCGGAGCGGGCCGAGGCCCTCTACGACATCGACCGGGAGGTGCTCACTGCCGTCCACCAGCCCACCCGCGTCCTCCAGCACGTCGCCTCGGTGACTGTGCTGCTTGACTCGGCGGGTGCGCGGAGCCTGTCCGAGGGGCGCCGGGCGCAGCGGCTGTCCGCGGCCAGGCGGGCGAGGCGCCTGGTCCTGGAGTACCCGGTCGCCTACTACGCCGACTCGGACCCCGAGCTGGCCGGCCAGCTGCGTGCCCCCGCGCTTGCCGAGGACCTCACTCGCCTCACCGGCCTCACTGTGGAGCGGCGTGCGGAGGGCATCGCCCTGGTGGACACCTCGGGGCGCCTGTCCGATACGCGGTTCCCCGGCGGCGGCACCGTCGCGCAGGCCGCGCTGCTGCTCGGGGCGCGGATCAGTCAGGTCGCGGCGCGCACCGGACGGCACGCGCCCGAGCTGCTGCCCGCGCCGAGCGCCGCGGAGCGCCTTGCGGACCGGGCCGGCCGTATCGACCTGGCGCTTCCCGCGCAGGGAGTGTTCGCCGATGCCGCCACGGACGGTGGCGGGGAGGAGGCGGGCGCCGGAGGGAGCGCCGACACCGCCGCTGCCCAGGCCCGCTACCCGTTCGTCACCATCTCCTGGCTACGCGCACGGACCAAGGACATCACCGAGCAGTACGGTGCAGGGTTCGCCGCCGAGCTGCGCGGGGACACCGACCGGCTCCTCGAACAGGTCCTGGATCTGCTGGCCGCCATGTCGCTCGTCGTGCGGGTGGAGGGCGGTGTCCTCGCACTGCCGCTGCTGGCCCGCTACCGCGGGGTGACGGCCGAGGTGAAGACGCGCACCCGTCCCCGTGCCCCCGAAGCAGCGGCCCCTGCCGCCCTCTTCCCCGCCGACGATGTGAAGGACCACGCTTAAGTGAGTACTCCGCCCACCGACCTCCAGCCCCGATTCGTACCCACCCGCGCCGGGATCGTCAACCTGTGGGACTACCGCGACGAGGAGTTCTCCTTCGCCGGCGGCTGGCTGGTGCTGCGCGGGCCCAACGGATCGGGCAAGACCAAGGCCCTCGAAGTCCTCTTCCCGTTCGTTCTGGACGGGCGGATCGATCCCAAGCGGCTCAACCCGTTCGCTGCCGAGGATCGCACCATGAAGTCCAACCTGCTCTTCCGCGGGCAGGAGGGCGCCCTTGGCTACGTATGGATCGAGTTCACCCACCGGGCGACCGGACAGGTGGTCACCTGCGGCATCGGCCTGCACGCCCAACGGCACCGGGACACCCCTGCCCGCTGGCATTTCGTTGCCGACGGCCGCATCGGCGAGGACTTCTCGCTGCTCACCGACGACGACCGGCCGCTGACGAAGAAGCAGCTGGCCGCCGAACTCGCCCCGCTCGGCGCGGAACCGATCGCCTCGGCCACCGACTACCGGGCCGCTGTCGACCAGCGGCTGTTCGGCCTCGGCCGGGAGCGCTACGAACAGCTGCTCACCCTCATCCTCACGCTGCGCCGACCGCAGCTGGCCAAGAACCTCGACCCGGTCAGGCTCTCCGACACCCTCACCGAGGGTCTGCGCCCGCTGGACGAGGACCTGATCGGCGAGGCCGCCCGCTCCTTCGACGACATGGAGTCCGTTCAGCGAACCCTGGAAGGTCTGGTCGCCGCCGACGAGGCCACTGGGTCATTTCTCGCCGCCTACTCGACGTACCTGCGGGTCAACGCCCGGGTCGCCGCCGACCGGCTCAGCGCACGGCGGGCCGAGAGCACGGAACGCGAGCGCGCCCACGCCGCGGCGGAAACGGAACTCGACGAGGCCCGCGAGAGGCGGGCGGCGGCCGGCACCCGAGCCGACGAGGCCGAGGCGGCGCTCGGCGCGCTGCGCGCCCGCCTGGAGCAGCTGCGATCCTCGGCCGCCTACCAGGCCGTCGAGCAACTCGCCGACCTGGAACGCCTGGTACGCACCTGCGAGCAGACCGCCCGGCAGGCCACCTCTGAGCGCGAACGGCGCACCGCCGCCACCGGTCGGGCCCGCGCCGAGGCCGAACGCGCCGGGCAACTGGCCGCCGAACTCGCCACCGCCGTCAGTACCTCGGCCGCCGCCCTCGCCGACCACGCACACCGCGCCGGTATCGCCTGGAGCGCCGCCGACGCCGCCCCCTCCGTGCTCACCGAACGCGCCTCGGCCCGCGCCGCTGCCCGCCACGAAGGCGTACGGGTGGTCCGGGCCGCCGGAGGGCACCTGAGGGACGCTGAGCGGACCCGCCAGGCGGCCCGCGCCGGACAGGAGCGTGCCCAGGAAGCGGCCTGGGCCGCCGAGCAGGAAGAACAGACGGCACAGGCCGCGCTCACCGCCGCGCACCAGCAACTGCGGGAGCAGCACGGGCGGTGGACCGGCCAGTACGGCGGACTGCTCCCCGAGGACGCTGCGGACCGCCTCGAGACAGTCCTCGACGCGGCCGCCGAGCCGGACGGCGCGGGAGCCGGTACCCCCGCACTCACCGACCTGTTCACCGAGGCCACTGCCCCCGCCGTGCAAGACCTGCGCGACCGCCTGGCCGCCCTGCGCACCCAGCGCGAGGCGCTTGAGGACCACCGGGCCAAGACCGGGGCCGAACGGACACGGATCGCCGCCGAGCACGACGACGCCCCGCCTGGCGCCCGCGGCCGCACCACTGACCGGGAAGGCCTGGAAGGCGCCCTGCCCCTGTGGCGCCTGGTCGACTTCGCCGACGGCCTCGACGACGCGGGGCGCGCAGGCGTGGAAGCGGCCCTGGAGGCGTCCGGCCTGCTCGACGCGCTTGTCACCGCCGAGGACCACCCTCAAGCCGCCGGTGACGGGTACCTCCGCGCCACCACCCCCGTTGACGGGCCCAGTCTCGCCGACCTGCTGCGCCCAGAGACGGGCACGTGCATCCCGGCCGCCAGGATCACCGCCGTACTGGAGTCGGTAGCCGTCTCCGACGTGGCGGGGGCGTCCACCGCCATCTGCCCGGACGGCCGGTACGCCGCCGGGATCCTCATCGGCGCCCACGCCAAACCGCACGCCGAGTACGTCGGCGCCACCGCCCGGATGCGCCGCCGCGCCGCCCGCATCGCCGCCTGCGACACACTCCTGGCCGAACTCGACACCCAGCTCGCAGAGGTGATGCGGGCCTGGTCCGGCTGCGAGCAGTCCCTCCAGGAGTACGACACTGCCCGCGCGGCCCTTCCCCGCACCACCGTCCTCACCCCACACCTGCGCGCCCTGGACCGGGCCGTCGCCGCCCTGCGCGCCAAGCGCGAGGCCGCGGACTTCGCCCAGTCGACCTACGACGAGACTCAGGCTGCCTGCGCGGTCGCCGAACGCGCACTGCACCGCGCCGAGTCGGAGCACGGCGTCACCGCCGCGGGCGCGGACGACACCGAGTCCGCCACCCGCGCCTTCGAGCAGGCGGCGAGCGAACTGGCCGTCCGGCGCCGTGAGAACACCCGGCAGACCGAGACCGCCGCGGCCGCCGCCGACCGGCTCACGGCCGCCTCTGAGGACGAGGAGAGCACCGCCGAAGCCGAGCGTGCCGCCCGCCGCCGCCACGCCGAGGAAGCCGCCGGACTCCAGGCGCTGCGTGAGGCCGTCGGCGCCGAGGCACAGCAGGTCATGGCCCGGGTCGAGGAGACCGGGAACAGCCTGGAGACCGCTGCGCAGGAGACGGAGGCCGCCCGCACCGCCAAGGACGAGGCGATCGGCCGCCTGGCCGCAGCCGAGGCCCGCCGCACCGCCGCCGCCGAGGCCCGGCAGGTCGCCGTCGCCGAAGAGCAGGACACCGCCCGCGGCCTCGCCCCGTACGCGGCCCGCGAACTCCTCGACATCCTGCGCTGCCCGCCCCACCTGGCGTGGCCCGCCCAGGAAGCCGACTGGATCGGCCAGGTCCTGCCGCCCGCCGCTGTCGCCGTCCACGAGGGGATCCTGACTGCCACCCGCGACCTGACCCCCACCGAGTCCAGCGTCAAACAGTCCGTCACGCGCCTCACCACGGCCCTGGAGGACCTGCACGCCCAGCTCGCCGCCGCAGGACAGGACTACCAACCCGCCTGGGACAGCTCCAGCGGCGTCATCACCGTCACTGTCGCCGACGAGCAGGGCCCGCTGCCCATCGCCGCCTTCGCCGAGAAGATCGCCTCCCACCGCCGAGACCAGGCCGAGCTCCTCTCCGAGTCCGAACAGCGGATCCTTGAGGACGCCCTGCTCACCCGCCTCGCTCAGCAGATCCACGACCGAACCGTCGACGCCCGCGACCTGATCCGCCGTATGAACACCGACATGCGCGAACGCCGTATGTCCTCGGGCACCACCGTCGGTGTGAGCTGGCTGCTCGCCGACAGCCTCGACGACGAACAGCGCGCCGTCTGCGCCCTCCTGGACGCCGACGCGGCCCGCCTGGGACCGGAGAAACTCGCTCGGATGCGCACCCACTTTGCCGCGCAGATCAAGACCGCCCGTGCCCGGCAGCGCGAAACCCCCTATCGGCAGCTGCTCGCCGAGGTCCTGGACTACCGGCGCTGGCGCCAGTTCGCCTTCCAGCTGGTTCGCCCCGACGCCGTCGAAGAACGCCTCACGAGGGCCCGGCACAGCCGCCTGTCCGGCGGCGAGCAGTCCGTCTCCCTGCACCTGCCGCTGTTCGCCGCCGCCCACGCCATGCTGAACTCCGCCCACCCCGACGCGCCCCGCCTGCTCGCCCTCGACGAGGCCTTCGCCGGCGTCGACGACACCGGGCGCGGCGAACTCATGTCACTGGCCGCCCAGTTCGACCTCGACCTGTTCATGACCGGCTACGACCTGTGGGCCGTGCACAGTGCGGTGGGCGCCGCCGCCCACTACGACCTCGCCCACTCCGCCGTCGACCACACCGTCTCCGCCCTACTGCTCCTGTGGGACGGCGAGCGCCTGCACGCCGACGACACCGGCACCCTGAGCGCCGCACTCGGCTCACCGGGCACCCGCTCCGTACGCCGGGAGGCCCAGCTTGCCAACTGAGCCGCACCCCCCGTCGTACACGGAACTGGGCGAGGAGGGTTGGCAGCGACTCCTCGCCGCCGCCCGTCGCCGCCTGGAACGCACCGGCGGCGCCCTCGACGGCGGCATCGGCCTCACCACCCCCACCGAAGCCGAACGCCGCGCGGTCATCGGCCTCACCGGCCGCTACCGCCCCGAGACCGCCAAACGCCTCATCGTCCCCCTGACCGACCTCGACAACTACCTTTACGGACGTTACGGAACCGGCCTGCTCAAGACCCTGGGCCGACTGCACGGGCCCCTGCGCGACCGGCCGGCCGAGCGCGCCGACGAGGCGTCCGCCCGTGCCCGGGCCCTCGAAGCCGCCCATGCCTCACCCCTCGCTGCCCAGGACTGGTACCCGGCCTGGCTGGAGGGGATCACCGCTGACGGCACCCTCACCCGCTTGCTGCGGCGCGGAGACGGCGCCCTGCTCCAGGCCGCCGTCCGCGTCCTGGAGAAGCTGCCCGGGGCATGTGGTGACGCCGGCCGGGGCGTGCTCCCGCTGCCCGTTCTGGCGGAGTGGGCCACCGGAGACACCAAGGCCCTGCTCGCCGGCAGCCCACTCGAACAGCTCGTGCTGCGCGCCCTCGTCCTGCGCGCCACGGCAGGCGGTGACGAACCGGGCCATGTTCCCCGTGACCGGGCCGGACGCCGCACCCTGTGGGAGAGCGCCGGAGCCGTCGCCGACGACCTCGCCAGCCAAGTTCTCGTCCTCAACATCGGCGCCCGCGGCGGCGACGTGGTCGGCGACTGGCTGCGCGACGCCGCCGACCTCGGTATCCCCTTCCGCCGCACCCTCCACCAGCTGACTGTCTCCGATGCGGTTCCCGCTGCCCGTGAGATCCACGTCTGTGAGAACCCCGCCGTACTGCGCGCGGCCGCCGCCGAACTCGAAGACCGCGCCGCGGCCCTGGTCTGCACCGAAGGCATCCCCTCCGCCGCGTGCCACAAGCTCCTCGCCGGCGCTGTCCGATCCGGTGCCCGCCTGCACTGGCGTGCCGACTTCGACTGGACCGGTCTGCGTATCACCGCCGCCGCCATGGAGCGCCACGGCGCCCGGCCCTGGCGCATGACCACGAACGACTACCGCGGTGCCCTGGAACGGGGCGAGTCCACCCTGCTGACCGGATCGCCCGCCTCCAGCCCCTGGGACCCCGCCCTCGCTCCCGCGCTGAGCGAGTCGGGCCAGGCAGTCATGGAGGAACGGCTGCTTCCCGAACTCCTCTCGGACCTCGGCTGATGAGCTCGGTACGGGCGGCGTGCCGGCGGAGCCGTCGCTTTGCGCACATGAGGAGCGTGGCAGTCGTGAACTTTCTCGCCGAGGCGAGGCCCGGCCCGATTCCCAGCGCCCCCGGATGCCGTCCGCCTGGCTACGCAGCGGTGGCGTTCCGGTGCTGCCAGACCGTTCCTCGGCGCTTGTACTCGAAGAGCTGCTCGACCCGGCAACCAGCCTCCTGGCCCTGCGGCTACGCGTCCAAGAACGCGGCCGTATGTCCTATGACGCGGCCTGGCGGCTGGCCAGGGTGACACGCCATCCATCCGAAGATGTCCTCGGCGATGCCAGTGCCCCGGAGGTGCGGCGGAGCCATCTTCCGCAGCGCCGCCGCCCTCGGGATGGACGTGGTGCTGCTCTCCCCGGACTGTGCGGACCCGCTCTACCGACGCTCCGTCAAGGTCTCCACGGGTGCCGTGTTCTCCGTTCCGTACGCCCGCCTCGACACCTGGCCCAAGGCCCTGGAGGCCGTACGGGAAGCGGGGTTCAAGCTTCTCGCCCTCACCCCCGACGACAAGGCCGGCAGCATCGAGGAGGCGGCGCCGCACCGGATGGACAAGGTGGCGCTGATGCTCGGTGCCGAGGGCGACGGACTGTCCATGCAGGCCCTGGTCGCCGCCGACGAATGGGTACGGATCCCGATGGCGCACGGCGTCGACTCGCTGAACGTGGGCGCGGCCGCCGCGGTCGCGTTCTACGCGGTGGCGACGGGCCGCCCGCAGGACTGACCGCCCACCGTCTCCTGACATGGATCGTCGGGCCGCAGCGGCAGGTGCTGCCCGTGCCGCCCAGGGGTGTCCAGGGCGCCCAGTCCGCGGGCCGGCCCCTGGCAGCCCTGCGCCGCCGCGATGCCGAGCGCCACGAGCAGCGTCACCACGACGAAGACGACGAGCCGCTGCCGCAGCAGCCGCGGATTGGCGGGACGCCGGCCCGTCGAGGTCGTGCGGGCGCCGGGCCGCGTGCCCGGCCGGCCGTTCGTCCCGTTCGTGCCCGGCCGGCCGTTCGTCCCGTTCGTGCCCTGCGGGCGCTTGCCGGAGCGTGTCGTAGTGCGCGGCTGCTGCTGAGGGCGCGAACCACCGGTGCGGGACGACGAACCACGCGAAGGCGCCGGCGCCTGCCGGCTCTGCGGGCGGGGCGGCGGCGAGCCCGCCGCACGCCGGGTCTGCTGTTCGGTGTACGGGCCGTCGAGCCGGCCGGTCGGCCGGTCCAGCTCCTGCGCCGAGCGCTGGGCAGGCGGCCGGCTCTCGTGCAGGCCCTGTGCCTCACGGGCTGCGATCTCCTTGAGGCGCATGGAGAGTTGAAGCGTGCTCGGCCGCTCCTCCGGATCCTTCGCCAGACAGGCGCTCACCAGTGGCGCCAGCGCGTCGTGCACGTCGTACAACTGCGGTTCCTCGTGCACCACGCGGTAAAGCATCACCTCGGAACTGCCGTGCCCGAAAGGCGAGTCGGCCATCGCCGCGTACGCCAGCGTGGCGCCGAGCGAGAAGACGTCCGTCGCGGGCGTCACCGCCGCGCCCCGCACCTGCTCGGGCGCAAGGAATCCAGGCGAGCCCACCGCCGTGCCGACATGTGTGAGCGTGCTCGCCCCGGTCGCCCAGGCGATCCCGAAGTCGATGATCCGGGGGCCCTTGGGGGAGAGGAGGATGTTCGACGGCTTCAGGTCGCGATGGACGACACCCGCCTCGTGCACCGCCACGAGCCCCTCGGAGAGCGCCGCCCCGATCGATGCCACCTCGGCCGCCGACAGCGGACCTTCCTCGGCCACCTTGTCGTGCAGCGAGGGCCCGGGGACGTACTGTGTCGCGAACCAGGGGCGGTCCGCCTCCAGATCGGCGGCCACCAGACGCGCCGTACAGCCGCCGCGGATCCGCCGCGCCGCCGACACCTCGCGCGCGAAACGCGAACGGAACTCCTGGTCCTCGGCGAGATCCGGGCGGATCACCTTGAGCGCCACCCGCTGGCCGCGCCGGTCCGAACCGAGATAGACGACACCCATGCCGCCCGCGCCGAGTCGCCGGTGCAGCCTGAACGAGCCGACGACACGCGGGTCCTCGCGCCGGAGCCGCATCATCGCCATCGTCTGCCCATCCCCGCTGCCTGGTCCGCCTGACGTGGCACAGCTTACGTACCCGTGGCCCGGCGCGCTCAGAGGCCGCGCCCTCGCCCGCCGATCGATTGTCAGTGCCGGGTGGGAAACTTGAGGAGTGGTCAGGGAGCCGCGGATCCATGCTCCCGGGCCCGTGCGAGATCTCAAAGGTCCGTCGCAGAAGGGGGATTGGATCAGTGAAGGGCGATCGTGTGGAGATAGTCGTGGACGCGGGTGACACGACGCGTACGTACGAGGTGGTGGCCACCAGAGCGGGCCGCCGGGTGGAGACAGCTGTCCGCCGAGGGGTGGTCGAAGTGAGTGAAGTCACTCGCAGCGGCACCGTCGTCCGTACCGCCCGCTTCATGGCGACCAGGGTGCTCGCCCTGGTCGAACAACCGGTCCCGAGGCAGGACGCATCCGAGCGTCCCCTCCGGGATGACCCCAAGGCGTAGCGCAGGATCTCCACCCAGGGGAGTACGCCGACCACCCACGGCTCATCCTCCGGGAGGCCCGGCATTCGGTACGCGGGCATGACGACCCACCCTCTTCGCGTCCCTAATGTTGAACTCGAGCGGCGGGCGTTTCACTCGTCCCCCGAGGTCAAACGCCCGCTGCTCCAACAATCAGGTCAGGAGAGGAACCATGGCGGACACGGCGACGCGGACGATGATCCGCACGCAGGGACGCAGGGCTCATGCCGCGTTCGGCGGCCGCCCGTCGTCCGGTACGCGCCACCCGCTGGTGGCGACGGCCATGGTTCTTCCTCTGGCGGCCCTGCTCGTAGTCGTCTTCGGCGGCTGGGACGCAGTGGTCACACAGGCGTCGTCCGTGGGCGTGATGCTGGGGCGCTGAGCGGCGCCCCGGGTCCGGAAGAGCGGTCCGGACCGGGACATCCGGCCAACAACCCCGTGGGGACGGGGGTGCGGCGGACGGCAGCGTTTGTCCGGTCAGCTGGGGAGCTGACCGGACATCGCGCTGTCCGGGGGCAATGCGTGGCGGCGCACCACACCGTCGCCACGCGGCTGCCACGGCTTGCGCGGCAGCGCGTACGCTCGTCGGCGTGCCCGGGGCGGACCGGGCAGCACCTGTTGCCACTGGGGGGAGACCGTGACCACCGCAGTCGTCCGCGCGCTGGGCGCCCTCGCCCATGACACGGCCCACCCGCACCGGCGCACCGAGGCCCCTTGTCCTTCCTGCCCGGCACCGGCGGTGCTCGCGGACCGCGCCGACGGTACGGTCGTCCGCTCCGGCTCCGTGGTTGCGAAGGCCCACGCCCCGGACACCGACACCGCCGCCCTGGCCGCCCGCACGGCCCTGGCCTCGGCCCCCGCCCTCAGCGGCATCCTCCTGCCACCGGTACCCCAGCCCGCTGTACCCGTGGTCGACGGCCGTCCGGTGACCCTGTGGCCCCACGGTGAACCGGTCGACCCCGCGGACCCCGACGCCGCGCCCTGGGAAGAGTCCGCCGTCCTCCTGGCCCGGCTCCACCGCACCGCGCCCCCGCCCGCCCTTCCTCCCATGCGCGGACCCGCAAAAGCCGCTCTCGCCGTGGCCCGGATGTGCGCCGCCCGGCCCGGTGACCCGGCCACCGCCCCCGTACGCGAAGCATGGCGGCGCCTGCCCGCCTGGGCCCGTGACGAAGCCCCCACACCCCGGCACCGCTCGCACTTCATCTGCCACGGCGATCTCCACCTCGGCCAGCTCGTCCGCCACCCTGAGGCGCATGGCCGCTGGCTGCTGATCGACGTCGACGACGTGGGGCTCGGTGACCCCGCGTGGGACCTCGCCCGCCCCGCCGCCTGGTACGCGGCAGGACTGCTGCCGCCCGAGGTCTGGCTGCGCTTCCTGGACGCCTACCGGGCAGCGGGCGGGCCCGCCGTGCGGGCCGACGGCGATCCCTGGCCAGAACTCGACGTCCCGGCCCGCGCCCTGACGGTTCAGGCCGCGGCACTGGCGTTCGCCAAGTCCGCCGCGGAGGGGCGAAATCCGGATGAGGTGGAACAGACGATGATCGAGGCCTGTGCCCGAATTGCGTCCCTCCCGGTCGAGTTGGCGACCGAGCACTCGTCGTAGGGTGAACCGATCGTCTCCGGGCATGCATTCCGGCGACGGCGAACCGACGGCGAGGAGCTGAGCCGACCATGCAGTGTCCCAAGTGCCACGCGCAGATGCAGACCTACAACCGCAATGGCATCCAGATCGAGCAGTGCAGCGGCTGCCGGGGGATATTCCTCGACTACGGCGAGCTGGAGACCCTGACGCGCATCGAGGCGCAGTGGACCCAGCAGGCCCCGCCCGCGCCGCCGACCCCCCAGGCCTACCCCGCCGCGCCGGCCCCCGCCTGGGGCGCCCCGCAGCACCACGGCGGTCACCACCGGCACAAGAGCTTCGGCCACATGCTCTTCTCGTCCTGACCCGGCCGACACCGCGCCGCGGGCCGCGGCGGCGCTGGCCAAGCGTCCCCAGACGTCCGCTGTTGCCTGACGGCATGACTCGTGAGACTCATGACGTCATGACCGATGAC